>CAMTWD010000050.1:0-16081 GCA_947085365.1 uncultured Nitrospirota bacterium
CGAAGTAATAGTTGTGACTTCAGTTTCTGCCCTTAAAGATGAAGATATGAAGACCGGACTTAGTGGCGAGATAACAATAAGGCATAGGCTGAAGAAAAGAGAGATAATTGTTAATCTAAAGATCCAGGTCTTAGTAGCGAGATAACAGTTAAGTGTGGCGTAGTAAGAGTCCCTGGTAACAGTTTTGGGGGTCTCACAGGAGGAAATGAATATTTCCCCCTGTGTCCCCCCAACAATTGGCCCCTCTTTTATATCCAATGACATGATATTCATTATACCAAACTTAGTGGTGAGGTAACAGTTCTTAGTGGCGAAGTAACAGTAGAAAATCGAAAGTGTTGACATCTCCATTTATTCCATGATACCTTTCAAATATGCTCGGCTTTATCGGTGGTGGAAATATGGCAGAGGCCCTGATAAAGGGCATCCTCAAGGGAATGGCCTCCATACGACCTGAGGATATAATAGTCTCTGAGCCGAAAGAGGACAGGAGGGAGTATCTCAGAAAGACCTATGGGGTATTGACCACACCTTCCAACAGGGAGGCGGTGGAGAGATCCTCTATAATAATCCTCGCCGTGAAGCCCCAGAATATGGAAGAGGTTCTTGAAGAGATCAAAGAGGTCGTAACACCCGAAAAGGTGATTGTATCCATAGCAGCAGGAATAACCATACCATTCATCCGCTCAAGACTGAAGAGAGATCGTATTATAAGGGTGATGCCCAATACACCAGCACTTGTGCAGGAAGGCATCTCTGTTCTCTCTCTATGTGAATGCTTCAGTGGTCCTGAGATAAATACAGTGAGAGAGATCCTCATGTCTGTTGGAAGGGTTGTAACACTGCCTGAAGAGTATATGGACATTGTAACCGCTGTCTCAGGGAGTGGCCCCGCCTTTATCGCCTATTTTATTGAATTGATGATTGAAGGAGCAACCCTGGGAGGATTATCAAGAGATATTGCAAAGGAACTGGTCCTCCAGACCCTCACAGGGACTACAAGGCTTCTTGAGACAGGCATGAGTCCTGAGAGACTGAGGGAGATGGTAACATCCCCAGGTGGCACCACAGAGGCAGGGCTCAAGAGATTTAATGAGATGAGGTTGAGGGATATAGTTATAGATGCCATCATGGAAGCAAAGAAAAGGTCTGAGGAATTAAAGAAGGGAGGCTGAGGATAAAATAAGAATCAGGAGGTAATAAATTGAGGATCACACCACTTGATATCCAGCAAAAGCAGTTTCCGATAAGATTCAGGGGTTTTGATGTGGAGGAGGTCTATGCATTCCTTGAAATAGTGAGGGAGGAGATGGAGAACCTCCTCAGAGAGAATGCCTCTCTCAAGGAACAGGTCCAGAGGCTTGAGAGCCAGCTCAAGGGATACAGGGACATGGAGACGGCCCTGAAAGAGACCCTGATGACAGCCCATCAGATGGTGGAGGAGTATAAAAATAATGCCAAAAAACAGGCCGAGCTTATCATAAAGGAGGCCGAGCTGAAGGCAGAGCAGATGCTAAGGGAGGCCCACGAAAAGCTTATAAAGCTCCATGAAGATATAATGGATCTGAAGGGTATCAGACAGCATATAAAGGAGGAGATCAGAAGACTGCTGGAGAGTCACCTGAGGATGCTCGAGTTTGACAAGGAGAGAGAGGAAGGCAAAATCGATGAGGTTTAACAGGGTAAAGGGTGTCCATGACATCTATCCACCGGACATCTATATCTACCAGAGGATCGAAGAGACTGCAAGAAGACTCTTCCGGCTCTATGGCTTCAGAGAGATAAGGCTTCCAGTTATAGAATACACAGAGTTATTCTAGAGGGCAGTGGGCTCAACAACAGATATCGTGGAAAAGGAGATGTATACCTTTAATGATAAAGGTGGGAGGAGTATAACACTCAGACCAGAAGGGACAGCAGGGGCTGTAAGGGCCTATATCGAGAACGGTCTCTTCAATCTTCCTTCCCCTCAGAAGTTTTATTACATGGGCCCCATGTTTAGATACGAAAGGCCGCAGGCAGGCAGATTCAGGGAGTTTCACCAGATAGGTGTAGAATGCTTTGGTGTGGCAGAACCTGTAGTTGATGCAGAGATACTCCTCCTTCTGAGGAATCTCCTTAATGAGCTGGGCTTCCAAGGACTCATGATCGAGCTCAACTCCCTAGGATGTTCAGAATGCAGACCATCCTATAGGGAAAGTCTGATGAGATTCTTTTCTCAGGGGATAGGTGAATTCTGTCAGGACTGCCAGAGGAGATTTGAGAGAAATCCCTTAAGGCTTCTTGACTGCAAAAACCCAAAGTGTATCGAGCAGAGGAAGGATGCACCATCTATTCTGGATTTTCTCTGTGATAATTGCGAAAGGCATCTTGAAAGATTGAGCTCCCTCTTAAAATACATGGATCTATCCTATACCCTAACACCCTCGCTCGTGAGAGGACTGGATTATTACACAAGGACAATCTTTGAAGTAAAGAGTCCTACTAACCTGGGAAGTCAGAATGCCATAGCAGCTGGAGGAAGGTATGATAATCTTGTGGAGGAATTTGGAGGACCTCCCACACCTGCTATAGGTTTTGCCATTGGCTTAGAGAGGCTTGCGATCCTCTTAAAAGAGATGAGAGCAGGTGGCGAAGGAAGACTGCAGACTCCAGAAGCAGGACCTTCTGCCTATATTGCCTTTCTTGGAGAGGAGGCAGAAAGGGTATCCTTAAGACTCGCAGAAAGGCTCAGAGGAGCTGGCCTCTGGATAGAGACAGGCACAGGTGGGTCACTGAAGAGTCAGCTAAGACGAGCAGACAAACTCAAGGCAGATTATGTCATAATTATAGGTGAGGAGGAGCTCGCGAAGGGCTTATTCAAGTGGAAGAGACTGAGTGATGGCTCGGGAGGTGAGGTATCTGAAGAGGAGATTGAAAGGATTATAAAATAATCAGGGTATTATAATGACAGGATTTGTCCTTTCCATAATTATAGGAGTCCTCTCCATGGGCCTCTCCTCCATACATCCGGGCCTTGAGAGTCTCGTGATATCCGCCATAATGGGAATGATTATAGGAAACCTCTTTGAGAACAGGACCTCCTTACAATCAGGATTGAATATCTGCATAAGATACTTTCTTCCAGCAGCGATTATCCTTTATGGAACCCAGCTCACCGTGAGATTCTCAGAGCCCTATCACCTCATAATTGTGCCCGCTATATTCATTGCGACATTCTTACTGACCCTGCTCTTTTCAAGACTCTTCAGGATAAACAGAAATTTCTCGATCCTCCTTGCCACGGGTCTCTCTGTATGTGGTGCCTCTGCCATAACAGTGATATCGCCACTCATAGGTTCAAAAAGGGAAGAGACCTCCCTTTCCATAATCTCCATTATGGTTATAGGTCTTCTCGGCATGATGGTCTACCCCCTATTTATTGCAGGATCAGGTCTGATGAAGGAAGGTTTTGCCCTCCTTGCAGGTACAACCCTTCCAATGCTCGGCCAGGTAAAGGTCGTGGCAGGAATGGCTGATGGCGAGGTTCTTCAAGAGGCAGTGAATTATAAACTCCTGAGGGTATCCCTTCTGATATTACTTATTCTGTGGTTCGGGGTTATAAAGAGAGAAGGTGGTAATAAGGATGAGGCTGGGCCATCCTTCCCCTACCCCATCAGGCTTATTCTTGTGTCAGGTTTCCTCTTAATGGTACTCCTTTCCAATCTCACCTTCACTCAGGATCTCCAGAGACTCTTTGAGCCCTTAAGCAGATTCCTTCTCACTGTAACCCTTGCTGCCATTGGCCTCAGTGTTGATTTTGATTCAATTGCAGAGATAGGCCCCAGACCCCTTTATGCAGTGCTCTTTTCATGGATTATCTCAATAGCTATTGTCTATCTGATAGTAAACTATGTATAGGACAAAATTCATTTACACCCTCTTTCTTTTATTATTTCTTGTGATCCTGGTGACTGTGACCCCTCTATCCCTTATAATAAAGGGCAGCCTCTCTGAGACAGGCCTTCCTGAGAGGGTAATCAATTCAATAATAGAAAGGCTCTTTATAATAGCCTTTTATGCCTTTGTCCTTGTTTTTCTCATAGGCCTATTCTTTTCAAGAAGTATAACCGCCCCGCTGAATCTCTTGAAGAGGTCAGCCCTGAGGGTAAGGGAAGGCGATCTGGATTTTGAGATCCCCCAAAAGGCAATAGGTGAATTCCGTGAGGTAATAACGACCTTTAATATAATGCTCAAAGGCCTGAAGGAAAAGACTGAGGAGCTGAAGAAGAAAGAGCTTTATATAGAGCATATGACAGATCCTCTTATCGTGCTTGATAAAGAAGGCAGGATAATTGATATAAATCCCGCCTTTACAAAGCTCCTCGAATACAGCAAAGAAGAGATAACCTCCTCAGGTATAGAAGGGATAATACCAACCATATCGGGGAAGGATCTCTCTTCTAACAATAGAGGGCTTCTTCCTCAGGAGGGCATAGCCCTTTCAAAAAAGGGGGATAAGATTCCTGTCCTGATTACCATCTCTCCTGTGAGTCTTGACAATTCGCAATATTATATCCTCACGCTCAAGGACTTCAGAGAAGGTCTTTCATTAAGAGAGGAGATAAAGATCTCGAGGGATTATCTCGAGAATATAATGAATAGCATCCAGGATGAGCTTATGGTAATAGATAGGGACTTCAGGGTTATAAAGGCAAATGAGGCAGTAAAGAGGCAAGTGGGAGTAAACCCTGAAGGTAAATTCTGTTACACCCTTTCCCATAACCTTAAGAGACCCTGCGAGGAATCCGATGCCTCTCTCAAATGCCCTGTCAGGATTGTCTTTGAGACCAAACAGCCCTTTATAGTAGAGCATGAGCATAAGATAAGAGATGATGTGACACGAACTCACGAGATTATAGCCTATCCCGTAATTGGAGATGACGGGGAGGTAGAGCATGTAATAGAGTTCATTCGGGATATAACAGAAAAGAAAGCCATGGAAGATGTCCTGAAGAGGAGAAACAGGGAACTCAGCCTTCTGAACGAGGTTGCAGGAATACTCTCACGGTCCCTGAGGGCTGATGAGATATTCCATGGGGTCCTCGAAAAGTTAAAAGAGACCTTTGATATGGATGGAGGGGGTATATTCTTTATTGAAAGGGAAGTCCTTATCTGTAAATATCACTCCGGTGTATCAGAGGAATTTGTAAGGCAGGCAGGGAGACTCCCTCTTGGTCATGATATACCCGGAAAGGTTGCCCAGTCGGGTATGGTGATAACATCACGGGATGTCTCAAAGGATCCAAGACTTGAAAGATCAATACTCAAGTATTCAGGCATAAAAGGTTACTGCTGTATCCCTGTAAGAGGTAAGGAGAGGATCCACGGCGTCTTCTGTCTCTTTGGATTCAGGCCCTATGAATGGAGTCATGATGATGAGGAGATACTGAAGGCTGTAGGAGAGATGATGGGCCTTGCCTTCGAGAATATATCTCTCTATGAAAGGGCCCAGTCACTTTACAAGACTCTCAAGGATAAGAGACAGAGGGAGATCGAAGACCTCTCCATCATGGTGGATATCCTCTCGGGAACAAGGACTCTTGAGGAATTGATTGATAGTTCCCTTACCTTTATCAGGGAGAGACTCAACCCTGACCTTATCTGTCTTATAAAGGTTGATCCATCGGGAGACCTTCTCCTGAGAAGATCCATCCCCTCTATACTTAGTGGCGAAGTAACTGAGGCAGGTCTTCTTTACAGAAGAGATATAAGCTCCCAGGAATCCCTTTCCATAAAGGAGGGCGTTATATTACATATAAGGGATATAAAAGAGGAACCACGATTCTATTATCATGAGACCTTTAAAAAGCACTACATATCATCTCTCACGGTCCCCCTTTCATCAGGGCAAAGTTCTGCTGGATGCCTCAGCCTCTATTCAAAGACCCCAAGGGAATTCTCAGAGGATGAGATACATTTCCTCAAGATATTTTCCACAGTCCTCGGCCTATCCTTAGAGAGGTCAGAATTCTACGAAACGATCCTGAGGCAGGAGGCCCTATCAGCCACAATTCTTGATAGCATTCAGGATGGTGTATATACTGTTGATAGAGATGGATATGTCACATTCATTAACAGGGCAGCAGAGGATATCCTTGGCCTGAGCAGAAAGGAGATCCTGGGTAAGAGGTGTAAAGAGCTCATCTCTCACGGTGCTGAAAAACCCCTCTGCGGAACTGATAAATGTCCCCTCGTTATCAGCCTTAAGGGTGAGAGTTCAAAGACCGAGCTGGAATATATAAACCGTTTCGGGAAGAGGTATATACTCGAGATAAACGCCCTCCCCTTAAGAGAGCCTGTAACAGGCAATATCAATGGTGCGGTTCAGGTATTCAGGGATGTCACAGGTGAGAGGGAGCTTGACAGGATGAAGACCGAGATAATAAGGTCTGTTTCCCATGAATTCAGGACACCCCTCACAGCAATAATCGGAATGACAGAGATGATCCTTAATAGAGATGTCACAGGAGAAAGGGCAAGGCAATATCTGGAGATTATGCATAGAGAGGGGCTGAGACTCTCAAAGATGATCTCTGAACTCCTTGATATATCAAGACTTGAAAAGAGAGAGCTCGTTAAGTTCGGACCTGTAGATTTCAAGAAGATAGCGGAAGACATAAAGGAGGTATTTTCTGATATAATAGAGAAGAAGTCGGCCCTTCTGGCCTTTAGGTTTGAAGGAAACCTTTCTGGCTTTAACGGAGACGAGGCAAAGATTGAACAGATGCTCAGGAATCTTATTGATAATTCCCTCACCTATTCAGACAGTGGAGTCCATGTCTCCGTTATCTTTAAGGGATCAGATGATATGATTGAGATAAGTGTTACGGATACGGGCTGGGGTATACCCTCAGAAGACCTGAGCCATCTGGGAGAAAGGTTTTACAGGGGAAGACATGGTGAAAGGACAAAAGGAACAGGTCTAGGACTTTCCCTCGTGAAGGAGATTGTAAAGGTCCATGGAGGATCCCTCTCCATAGAAAGTGAAGAGGGCAGAGGAACTACAGTAAAGATTACCCTGCCGGTTAAAGAGAGGGCGAGGTAACAATCAAGGAGAATCGATGAAGAAGAAGGTAATGGTCATAGATGATGAACCCTTTATCTCCATGATGATAGAGGATAAATTCAATGAGTACTTCTATATCATCTCTGTGCGTGATAGCACCATTGCCCTTGAAACAATCAAAAGGGAAAGACCTGACCTCATAATACTTGACTGGATGATGCCTAAGATAAGTGGCCTTGAGATACTTAAGGCAGTGAAATCAGATCCTGAACTGAGATCCATACCTGTATTTATGCTTACAGCAAAAGGACAGGAGGATGACGAGCTTGCAGGGATAAGATATGGGGCTGAAAGGTATATAACAAAGCCCTTCAGTCCAAGAGAACTCCTGGAGCTTGTCATAGAGAGGATTGGAAGAAGTTAGCACCTTAAAAAGGGACCTTGAGCTCACTATTAAGGAGCTATCCCTCTCCTATGAGGAGCTTTCGCTCCTTTATAATATCACCTCGGAGTTTCTGGGACTCACTGTTGATGAGATAACAGAAAAGGTCCTCCAGATTATAGAGAAGACCTTTGGATACAAGATCTCTGCTATTCTCTTTTTTGATAGCGAGAGGAATCTCTATCTGAAGGCCTCAAGGGGTGAGCCCGAAGTAGAGTATATTTTAAGAGAAAAGCCCCTTATAGAAAAGGTTGTTGCTGATAAAAAGACGAGGGCCTTCTGCAAATATCTCGATGGAGGTGGCGAAGAGGTATCAATCCTTGTAAGTCCACTCAGAGGGAAAAAGAGAGATATAGGTGCCCTTGTAATCCTTCAGAGACCTCCAAAGGAATTCTTCTCAAATGAGATAAAACTCATAAATACACTTACAGGTCAGGCAGGACTCTTCATTGAGAATTCATTGATTTATTCTGAATTTGAGGAACTGCTTACAGGAAGCATAAACTGCCTTATAAAGGCCCTTGAGGCCTCCTCACCGTGGACAGCAGGTCATACAGAGAGGGTTACCTATTATGCTATGGGAATAGGAAGGGAGATGAATCTTTCAAAGGAAGAGTTAGAGAGATTGAAGATTGTCAGCCTCCTTCACGATATAGGAAAGATCGGGGTCCCTGATTATATACTGAACAAACCTGACAGGCTTGATGAAGAAGAGACCCTGATAATCAAAGGCCATACCTCAAAGGCAGAGGAGATCCTTCTTCCCCTGAGGCCCTACGAAAAGGTCTTAAAAGAGATAAAGTATCATCATGAAAGATGGGATGGAAAAGGATTTTACGGACTGAAGGGAGAAGAGATACCTCTGCTGGCAAGGATCCTCGCTGTGGCTGATGCCTTTGACGCCATGACAACAGACAGGCCCTACAGACCGAGGTTCTCCCTTGAAGAGGCATTATCAGAGATAGAGAATGGATCGGGAACCCAGTTTGACCCTGAGGTTGTGAAGGCCTTCCTTAGGTGGTTCAGCCGACAGCATCAAGCCTCCTTATTCTGAATTTCACTCCTAAGGACTCAGCAAGGGCCCTACAGGCAGGGATATCAACACCTTCAACCTCCACGACAGTAACTATAACCTCCGGTATGTATCTTTTTGACTCCTTGATAAAATCAAGGACTGACTGAAATACCCCATCAAAAAGGGGTCTGCATATCCTGTTATAGGTAATCTCATCAGGTGCATTAAGGCTTATGGAGATGGAATCCACAAGGCCCTTCAGCTCAGGAAGGATATTCCTCTTATTTATAATATTGCCATGACCATTTGTGTTTATCCTCACCCTCCCACCCCTTTCTTTAATCCACCGGGCAACCTCTTTAATCAGATCAAGTCTCATTGTCGGTTCTCCATATCCACAGAAGACTATCTCTTTATAGGGAGAGGGATCTCCAATTGCCTTTATAATATCTTGGGGGGATGGTTCCTTTACGAGCCTCAGGTTATGACCCTTTACATAATCAGTATGAAACCTCACACAAAATACACAGGCATTGGAACACCTGTTTGTGATATTGAGATAAAGGTTATCCCTGATCTTATAGGCAATGGTTGGTTCTGGGAGCGGGCCTAATCGGAAGAATCTTTTTGCATTGAGGGTGGTAATCCGGTCTATATCCTCAAGACTCACACCCCTTAATTCCGCAATCCTCCTTGCAGTATAGACGAGAAAGGCTGGCTCATTCCTCTTTCCCCTCACAGGTTGAGGTGCAAGATAGGGTGAATCAGTCTCGATAAGAAGGGCATCATCAGGTATCTCCACTACAACCTCAGGAAGCCTCTTGGAGTTTTCAAAGGTTACAGGACCGGCAATAGATATAAAGAGCCCCCTCTTTACTGCCCATCTGAGGGTCTCAAGGCTTCCTGAAAAGCAGTGTAGCACAGCCTCTTTTAAGTCATACTCCTCAATAATCCTTATGGTATCCTCTGTGGCATCCCTTGAATGGATTATTAAAGGAAGACCGAGTCTCCTGGAAAGCTCAATATGCCTCTTAAAGACCTCCCTCTGAAGATCCCTCGGAGATCTATCCCTGTAATAATCAAGACCAGTCTCACCAACAGCAACTGCCTTGGGATGTCTCAGTATCTCAAGGAGTTTATTGAAGGTATGATCAGTAAAGTCCCTTGCAGAATGGGGATGAATGCCAGCAGCAAAGTATACAGAGGGGTTTTTCTCAGCAATATCCCTTGCCCTGTAGGCATCCTCAAGGTCAGTGGCAACTGTGATCATTGCCTCGATACCGGCACTCAAGGCCCTTTCAATAACAGATGACCTGTCACGATTAAAATCCTCAAGTTCCAGATGGCAATGGGTGTCAATCATGACTGACGAGTTACACTGTTAGTTCGCCACTATACTGTTACTTCGCCACTATTAGATTAAGCCCCGAACTTTTTAAGCCTCAGGGCATTGGCAAGGACAAGATTCATAAGATAGACTGTGGGGAAGATGCCAAGCTCTCCCCTCAAACATTCCCTCTCAGAAAATCCCTTTACTGATCCTCCAAGGACATAGGGAGAATTAATCAGCACTGGCACAGGATGCCAGCTATGGGACTTGAGGAGACTGGGAGTGGAATGGTCTCCTGTTATAACAAGGACATCAGGCCTCATCTTCAGGATCTCTGGAATATATCGATCAAATTCTTCTATCTTCTTTACCTTGCCTTCAAAATTCCCATCCTCTCCGTAGGAATCCATCTTTTTTATATGGAGGAAAAAGAAGTCATACTTCAGAGATTCATAGGTCCTCCTCAGGGCCTCTATCTCCTCAGGTATATCTCCCTTCACCTCCACAACATCCATGCCTATTAACCTTGCAAGGCCCCTGTACATGGGATATGCTGCAATGGCAACAGGCCTTAGGCCATATAATCCTCCAAAGGAGGGTATCGCAGGAACCCTTGATACTCCCCTCAAGAGGATATAATTTGCCCTCTCATCTTTACTTATAAGTTCGATAGCACGCTCAAGGAGCTTCTTTATAATACCAGCAACCCTCTCAGCATTGGGATTACCAGGCCTTACTGGTAAGGGCTCCAATCCCTCTTTCTGTGGATCTGTATCAGGTATATCATCAGAGCCTTCTGGTAAAGGCTCAGGAAACCTCAGGACAATGGCAAAGCGATGTTCCATGCCCTGGGCAAAAAAGACCTTCACCCCATCAATCTCCTTTATATTCTCTGAGAGGTATCCTGTAATCCTGGAGCTCTCCTCTGTGGGAATCCTTCCTGCCCTTCTGTCTATAATCAATCCATTCTGTGCCTTAGCATAATTTGCCCTTATGGCAATATCAGTCGGGCCGAGCTCCAGTCCAAGACCCAGTGCCTCAAGCACACCCCTTCCGATCTGCCATTTAATTGGATCGTATCCAAAGAGACTCAAATGACCTGGCCCGCTACCAGGTGTTATCCCCGGAAGTACAGGAAGATGCAGACCGCAGGCAGAATTCACTGCAAGGGAATCGAGATTGGGTTTATAGGCAGACTCCAGTTCTGTCTTTCCATTAACTGGAAGGCCTCCAAGTCCATCAAGGACAACAAAGATTATCCTCTTTTCACTTTTCTGAATAAGGGGCTTGATGATATCATCCATATCAGGCTGACTCAACAGAATGCCTGTAGATCAGGATGGGCTTTTCCCTTTTAAGAACTGTATCCTCGTTCACTATACATTCAACCACATCCTTCTGGGATGGTATCTCATACATCACATCAAGCATTAATTCCTCAAGTATTGCCCTCAGACCTCTTGCCCCTGTCTTTCTCTGAAGTGCCAGTCTTGCTATTGCAGTAATAGCACCATCGGTAAAGCGGAGTTTTACATTGTCAAGACTCAAAAGTCTCTGATACTGTTTTATAAGGGCATTCTTCGGCTCTGTGAGAATCTTCACGAGGGCAGCTTCATCCAGATCATCAAGTGTGGCAACCACAGGGAGCCTTCCCACAAACTCAGGGATCAGTCCATATTTTATGAGATCCTGTGGCTCCACATGCCTGAGAAGTGACCCAACCCTTCTATCTTTGAGACTAACCACATCAGCTCCAAAACCAACGGCCTTCTTTCCAAGCCTTCTGGCAATTATCTCTTCAAGTCCCACAAAGGCACCACCACAGATAAAGAGTATATTTGTTGTATCTATCTGTATATATTCCTGCTGGGGATGTTTTCTCCCACCCTGGGGAGGGACATTTGCCACCGTTCCCTCAAGGATCTTCAAAAGGGCCTGCTGAACACCTTCACCGGATACATCCCTTGTTATGGAAGGATTCTCCGATTTCCTGCTGATCTTGTCTATCTCATCTATATAGACTATGCCTCTCTGGCATCTCTCAATATCATAATCAGCAGCCTGAAGGAGCTTAAGGAGTATATTCTCCACATCCTCACCCACATATCCTGCCTCTGTAAGTGTGGTAGCATCAGCTATCGCAAAGGGGACATCAAGGAGTCTTGCCAGTGTCTGGGCAAGAAGGGTCTTTCCGGTGCCTGTTGGGCCGATAAGGAGGATATTGCTCTTCTGGAGTTCTACATCACCTGTCTGGGGCATGTAGATCCTTTTGTAATGATTATGGACAGCTACAGATAATATCTTCTTTGCCCTCTCCTGGCCTACCACATACTCATCTAAGAACTGGTGTATCTCCTTTGGGGTTGGGAGCCTCATACCACCAGTAGGGATGGGCTCATAGGCCTCCTCTGCTATAATTTCTCTGCAGAGCTCCACACATTCATCACAGATAAAGACAGATGGACCTGCGATGAGTTTTCTTACCTCGTTCTGTGGTTTACCACAGAAGGAACATCTCAAGGGTGAATTCTTCTTTGCCATATATAAAACCTCATTTAACCTTTTTTAAGGTAGTAATCACAGAATCGACGATTCCGTACTGAAGGGCCTCCTCAGCTGACATAAAAAAATCCCTCTCTGTGTCAGCCTGAACCTTTTCAATGCTCTGACCGGTATGTTGAGCAAGGATCCTGTTAAGGGTATCTTTCATCCTCAATATCTCCTTTGCGTGGATCTCCACATCTGTTGCCTGTCCATAAAAACCACCTATTGGCTGATGAATCATGATGCGGGAATGGGGAAGGGCATATCTCTTGCCCTTTGTACCTGCTGAAAGGAGAAGTGCTCCCATACTTGCAGCCATTCCGATACAGTATGTGGCTATATCGCACTTTACATACTGCATGGTATCGTATATGGCAAGCCCTGCTGATACTGATCCACCAGGTGTGTTTATATATATATGGATATCCCTCTCGGGATCTTCTGACTGAAGAAACAATAGCTGGGCAATCACAAGATTGGCAATATAATCATCTATCGGAGCTCCGATAAAGACGATCCTGTCTTTCAGGAGTCTCGAATAGATGTCGTAAGCCCTTTCAGTCCTACCTGTCTGCTCTATTACAATAGGTATTATGGCCATTTACTGTTACCTCGCCACCTATTCCGTTACCTTCTCAAGGAGCGTCTCAAGAACCTTTTCTTCATAAACAGCAGTTCTCAAGGCCTCTCTCTTCTGGGCATCACTCATATAATATTTTACAATAAAGTCAGGGCTCACAAGCAACCTTTGACTCATCTCTATTATGTATCTCCTTATATCCTCCTCATTAATCTGGACACCCTCTCTCTCACCAATAACCTCAAGGAGTAGGGATGCCTTAACCTTTCTGATGGATTGGGGCTTGAGTTCTTCCCTTAGGGTGATCTCATCTCTCTTATCATCGGGATTCTTTCTCCTGTAATCCTCAAGATCTGCCTCAAGCTGATCCTGTAGAAGTATCTCTGGAACCTCAAAATCCACACTATCCACAAGTTTATTCAAAAGCTCTCCCATCTGCCTCATCCTTTCAGCCTTCTCCTTTCTCCTCAGGAGATTCTCCCTTATCCTCTTTTTCAAATCCTCAAGGCCCTCCAGACCTACATCCTTTGCAAGCTCATCGTCAATAGGGGGGAGTTCCTTCTTCTTTACCTCCTTTACTGTCACCTTAACCTTGAGACGCCTTCCCGCAAGTTCTTCATTCCTGTAATCCTGGGGAAATCCTGCTTCAAACTCAACAGATTCAGTCTTCTTGAGACCTTTGATCTTTTCAGAAAATTCCTTTGGGAAGAGATCACTTCCTATCTTAAAGACCTGATCATTATAAGTGATTCCAAGCTCTGGGATCTCATAATCCATAACCACAAGAAAATCCTCTCCCACAGGCTCATCAACAGGCTCATAAAAGGACCTGCTCTCCTGGATGCCCTTAAGGGCCTCCTCTATCTCAGAATCTTCCACTGTAACAGGCCTCTTTTCAATCCTGAGCTCACCATAATTTAACTCCTTTATCTCTGGCCTCACATCAACTACAAAGGTGAGTTTAAGAGGTGACCTTCTTTCAAATTTGAGTTCCTCTTCAAGAACAGGCATACCCACAGGTTTTATGTTTGTCTCCTCAATTGCCTTCATATAATATTCCGTCACAATCTCCTCAACAACCTCCTGTTCTATCTCTTTACCAAACCTCTTCTCGATGATCTCAAGAGGAACCCTGCCAGGTCTGAACCCTGGCATCTTCACCTTCTTCTGCATCTCCAGGAGTGCCTGCCTTATCTTCTCCTCAATGGCAACAGCAGGTATCTCGATCCTGAGACGCTTTCTCGTTCCTGTTATCTCTTCTATCTCCACCATCTCTCATCTCCATATATCCTTTATTCTTTTTGCTGCCTCTTTTATCCTTTCAAGGTCTGCTGTAAGGGCAAACCTCACATAACCCTCTCCAGCATCTCCAAATCCCACTCCCGGAGTGGCAAGCACATGGGCCTTCTCCAAGAGGAGCCTTATAAAATCCATAGAGGTATAACCCTCAGGAACCCTTGCCCATACATAAAATGTGGCCTTTGGTTTCAGCACCTTAAGGGGTGTATCTGAAAGCCCCTGGAGGAGGGCATCCCTTCTATCCTGAAATCTCCTCCTTAAAGAGGAGAGGACGGAGTCATCAGTATTGAGGGCCACGATTGCTGCCTCCTGTATTGCCTGAAAGACACCTGAGTCAAGATTCGTCTTTATCTTACCAAGCCCTGCTATCACCTCTCTGTTTCCAACAGCAAAACCTATCCTCCAACCTGTCATGCAGTAGGTCTTTGAGAGGGAGTGAAACTCAATCCCCACCTCCTTTGCTCCCTCAACACTCAAAAAACTCAGTGGCCTCTCGTCATCAAAGTATATCTCTGAATAGGCTGCATCATGACATACTATGATGTTGTATCTTCGAGCAAACTCGACAACCCTCTCAAAAAATTCCTTCCCAGCCACTGCTGCGGTGGGATTGTTGGGATAATTTATGAACATGAGTCTTGCCTTCTGAGCAACCTCAGAAGGTATTGCGTCGATATCAGGCAAAAAACCATTCTCTTCTCTGAGTGGCATAAAATAGCTCACACCACCAGCAAAGAGTGTTCCTATGGAATAGACAGGATATCCCGGTGATGGTACAAGGACAATCTCCCCTGGATTCACAAAGGCAAGGGGGATATGACCTATACCTTCCTTAGAACCAATGAGTGAGAGGACCTCTGTTTCAGGATCAAGCTCTACATTAAATCTTTTCCTGTACCAGACAGCCACTGCCTTTCTGTAGGCATACATTCCTTCATAGGATGGATAACGGTGATTCTCTGGTTTCTCCACAGCAGACTTCATGGCCTCTACAATATGAGCTGGTGTGGGTATGTCAGGATCACCTATACTGAGGTCAATGAGATCAACACCCTGAGAAAGGGCATTTCTCTTCATTGCATCAATCTGGGCAAATAGATAGGGCGGAAGGTTCCTTACCCTCTCAGCAAGAATCACCCTCTTACCTTCAGATCGAGTGCACCCTGATTTTAATGATTCTTTCAAGGAAGACCTCCTGAAAGGTGATCCTACATTAAAGATTTCTTTGGTTTTTAGAATTAATAATTATAATACTAAGGTGCCTTAACTTTCAAGGTAACACATTTTAAAAGCCCTCTAAAGCAGCAAGCAGAAAGATTTTATTCTGTTAACAAAAAATGGGACGGTAAGCTGTCCCATTTTTTGTTGCTCAGCCATCTCTTAAGAATAATTTGATATTCCTAATGCATTATGGGCCTCCTTTGGTTGATTTTTTACTATACCAAAAGAGTTACCTAATTACTGAACATTAACAGGGGAAACTTTAAGAAATCTCTATCTCTTTTTAGGGCATCTTAAATTCCCAGTAGAGAATTCTGGTATAATTAATTCATGAGGAAAATTACTTTGAAATGGTTAAAGCAAGCAGAAGCAGATCTTAAGGCTGCAAAGGACAGCCTTGATGCATCTGACCCCATAGTTGTTATTAAAAGCGAATTTGCAAGAATTAATTCAGCTAATCTGACTAAAAAGTCATACACCTATCAATGCGATGAGCTAATGAAGATCGATTATTACTATGAGGGCGAAAATGTAGTGAAAGCCGTGGTGGATTATGGCACAGTTGGCGACCATTACCAAAGATCGGAATTCTATTACAAGGA
>CAMTWD010000051.1:0-7289 GCA_947085365.1 uncultured Nitrospirota bacterium
AGACTCCCAAAGGAGAGAGATGTAAAGAGACTCGTGAAGTTGCCGACAAAGATAAAGGCCTCAGACTTTAAGAAGATAGAGGCCTTTGAGATTGATGCAAGGAGGTTTATTGAATCCCTGAATTCTCCCCTTATAAATAATTCAAGACTTCTCTGGCTTAAAGAAACAGGGATAATGGTTTAGAAGGTAATTATGCTTAGAGAGGTCAGTGTGGAGACCTACAGTGTGAAGATCCCTGTATTTGAGGGCCCACTGGACCTCCTTCTGCATCTTATAAAAGAGAACAAGATTGATATCTATGATATCCCCATCGCCCTTATCACAAGACAGTATCTTGAATATCTTGAGCTTATGAAGGAGCTCAATATTGATATAGCCTCTGAATTTCTTGTTATGGCTGCCACCTTGATCTATATAAAATCGAGGATGCTCTTGCCGAGGGATGAGGCCCAAGAGGATCTTGAAGAGGATCCGAGGCTTGAGCTTGTGGAGAGGCTCCTTGAATATCAGGCAATAAAAAAGGCAGCTTACGAATTAAAGGAGAGGGAGGAGGAGTGGCTCTGGATATTGAGAAGACCAAGGATGAGTATTGATGATGAACCTCAGGAACTCTACCTTTTTGATCTTAATATCTTTGACCTTCTCGGGGCCTTTAAGAGGCTTCTTGAGAGACTTCCTCCAGAAACCCTCAAGATAAGTGCTGAAACCCTTACTGTAAAGGAGAGGATCTCCTACATCCTTAATCTCATTGAGGAGAAGGATCCCCTGAGATTCGATGACATCTTTGAAGGCGTGAGGACAAAGGAGCTCTTTATAGTAACCTTTATTGCCCTTCTTGAAGTTATAAGGCTTGGTCTGGTAAGGGCCTATCAGGAAAGGCCCTTCGGAATCATCTGGATCTTTAAAAGGCCTCATGGTTACGCAGGGACCTTTATGAATTGAATTTCATAGAGTAGAGAATTTCCCGCGAGAAGAGCAAGAAGGTAACACCCTTTACAGCAGGTGTTATAGGTTTATAAGATAAAAAAATTTGGAGATTATTTACTTTATGCAGATTTTATGATATGCTTATAACTTACCACTGTGATCTGTAATAATGCAATCTGCCTGTAACAGGGAGGTAAGGGAATGCTTATTATAGGAGAAAGACTGAGCATCATTGCAAGGCGTGTGCGGGAGGCAATGCTCAAGAGGGATAAAGGTCCTATTCAGGAGATTGCCACTATTCAGTGGAAGGCTGGTGCAGGGATGATTGATGCTAATATTGGGCCTGCTGAGGACGGCGGGGAGTCCCTGATGGAGTGGATGGTTACGACAATACAGGAGGCGGTTCCTCTACCTGTATGTCTTGATACCACAAATTATAAGGCCGTAGAAGCAGGTCTTAAGGTCCATAATAATGAGTGGGGTAGACCTCTTATTAATTCCACATCCAATGACCCTGAAAGGTTTCCCATGCTTGAGCTTGCTGCAAAATACAATTGCCAGATTATAGGTCTTACTGTTGGTAAGGGAGGCCTTCCAGCTGATGCAGAGGAGAGGGCTGCTATTGCTGCTGAGATAATGGCAAGGGCAATGGAATATGGTCTTCCCTTAGAGGATCTCTATCTTGATCCGTTGGTGCTTCAGATATCCACATCCCAGGATCATGCCTTAAAGGTGATAGAGGCAATAAAGATGTTTAAGGAGATGAATGATCCCCCCATGAAGACTGTTGTGGGTTTGAGCAATATCTCTAATGGCTGTCCAAAGGAATTGAGACCTATTATAAATAAATATTACTTCCTCATGCTCCTTGAGGCTGGTCTTGATGCTGCCATTGCAGACCCAAAGGAGATGGCTGAGGCCTTAGAAGAAAAGCCCCTTTTTGATGCAGTCCTTGCAGGTAAGGAGATTGACGATCCTGAAAAGGCTAAGATTATAAAAAAGACTGTTGACATTATAATGGGCAGGACCCTTTATGCCCATTCTTATTTAGAGATGTAATGGAGGTGTCCTGTGGCATATTCAGCACCAAAAGAGGCTTATTCAGGAAGGGTATTTGAGATAACCATTGGGACTGATAGACCCGTAACCTTTGGGGGAGAGAATGTCCTTCCCTTTCATTCCTTTGAGGGTATAGTTCCTCATAGACCTGTTATAGCCTATGAGATTCAGGATGTGCCTCCCGATGACTGGCCAGAGAGGGTGAGGTCTGTTTATGATGGAGTATCCAATGATCCTGTTACATGGGCAAGGTTCTGCGAGGAGAAGCTTAATGCAAAGGCCCTTGCATTAAGGCTTGTGGGCACCCATCCCGACAGGGAGAATCGTTCAGTAGAAGAGGCAAGGAAGGTGGTTTCGGAGGTCCTTTCTGCCATAAAGATTCCCCTGATCATCCTTGGTAGCAATCATGTAGAAAAGGACTCAGAGGTTCTGGTGGCTGTTGCAGAGGCTGCAAAGGATAAAAACTGCATTATTGGAAAGGAACAGGAAGGAAATTACAAGACTATCACTGCAGCTGCCATGGCCCATAACCATAAACTCATAGCCATGTCAGAGCTTGATATAAACCTTTCAAAACAGCTCAATATCCTCATAACCCAGATGGGTTTCCCAAAGGAGAGGCTCATAACAGATCCCATGTCTTCTGCCCTTGGTTATGGAATTGAATATACCTATTCCGTGATGGAAAGGATAAGACTTGCTGCCCTCATACAGAATGATACAGTTATGCAACCACCCCTGTTGGGAGATGTGGGATTTTATGTATGGAAGGTTAAGGAGACACAGGCAAGTGAAGAGGAATTACCTCTTTGGGGTTCTCTTAAAGAGAGGTCCATTGCCTGGGAGGCCCTCACAGCCTCTGCCATGCTTGTAGCTGGAGCAGAACTGATAATTATGAGACATCCAGAGGCTGTGAGTGCTGTGGAAGGATTTATCGATGAATTAATGAAGTAGGAGGTTGAAGATGGCCCTTACAGGTGTAGAGATATTTAAACTTCTTCCAAAGACAAATTGCAAGAAGTGTGGACATCCAACCTGTCTTGCCTTTGCCATGAAACTTGCCCAGAGGCAGGCTTCTCTTGATCAGTGTCCTGATGTCTCTGAGGAGGCAAGGAGGATACTCGGTGAGGCATCAGCCCCTCCAATAAGACCGGTAAGTTTTGGGCCTGAGGGCAGGCTTAAGATGGGTGAGGAGATAGTCCTTTTCAGACACGAAAAGAGGTTTGTGAATCCCACAGTATTTGCTGTTGAGATAAAGGATACAGATCCTTTAGAGCGTATAAACTCCGTTGTGGATGATGTCCTTTCCTCTGAGATCGAAAGGGTGGGGCAGAAACTGAGGATTGATGCCATTGTAGTAAGGCATGCCTCTCGTGATCCTCAGAGGTTTGAGGAGGCAGTGAAGGCTATCTCTCATAAGGCACCAGATCTTCCCCTTATTCTTTACACGGAAGATCCTCTAACTGCAGACTCATCTCTTAAGATTGTATCCACCAAGAGACCGATCCTTCATGGAGCCACAAAGGATAATCTGGAGCAGATGGCAGATCTTGCAAAGAGATATAAGGTCCCTCTTGGGGTGAAGGCCGATGGGCCTGAGGAATTATCAGACCTTACAGAGAAGATAAAGGCCCTTGGGGTGGAGGACCTCATTCTTGACACAGGTGCAAAGACTGCAAGGGAGATGCTTGAACACAATACCTATATAAGGAGATTGAGCCTCAAGAAGAACTTTAAGCCCTTAGGATATCCTGTAATAAATTTCTGCCAGAGGGAAGATAGCCTTCTTGAAACCCTTATTGCAGGCCTCGGAGTAATGAAATATGCCTCCATTGTTGTATTGAGTGGAGCGGAAAAATGGAAGAACCTTGCCCTCTTTACCTTAAGACAGAATATCTACACAGACCCACAGGTTCCAATGCAGGTAGAACAGAAGATATACAAGATTGGAGATCCGAAACCTGATTCACCCCTTCTTATTACGACAAACTTTTCCCTCACCTATTTTATAGTCTCAGGGGAGATAGAAAACAGCAAGGTCCCATCGAGGCTTGCTGTTATGGACTGTGAGGGGCTCTCTGTCCTTACTGCATGGGCAGCAGGTAAATTCACTGCAGCGAAGATAGCCCAGTTTATAAAAGAGAGTGGAGTAGAGAATGAGATAAGCCACAGAGAGCTTATTATCCCGGGTTATGTAGCAATCCTCAGCGGTGCCATAGAGGAGAAACTCCCTGGCTGGAAGGTAATCGTTGGGCCAAGAGAGGCCAATGGAATACCTGCCTTTCTCAGGCAAAGGAGCAGTTGACTTTTTTAGTTAAAATAATTAAGAATAAAATTAATAAATTTGGAGGTCCAATATGTCCAAGATTATAGCCTCAGCAGCTATTAGAGGAGCCCATAAACTTGTAAGAAGGGCAGAAGAGATGCTTGATCAGGTAATCTCTGAGAAGGGGAAAGACTATCAGTTTGAATTCCCAGATACAGCCTATTACCTTCCCATGATCTATGCAATGACAGGATTTGCTGTAAAGACCCTTCAGGATATGAAGGTGGCCCTTGGCTTTGCAAAGGAGCTTCTTCACGAAGAACCAGAGGATCATCTGTGGAGGCCTTATCTTGGCGAGGCCCTTGATTCAGGGATGGCAACGCTCTTTGCAGAGGAGATAATACTTGCCCTGAGATACATACAGGGTCTGGAGCCTGCAAGGGATCCAGAGACAGGTTATGAATATAATGGATTCATCACTGATACTATTCAGAGAAATCTTGGAATACAACTTGTTGATGGCAGGATGCCAGGATTTGTTGCAATCATTGGGGCTGCCCCTGACGAGGATACAGCTGAGAGGATTGTCAGAGAGCTTCAGGAAAAGAATATCCTCATCTTCCTTTCAGGCCAGGCCCATGACAGAAAGGGCAATCTCACGAGTGTTACAAAACAGCTTCTAAGGAGAAAGGTTGAGCTCGGATGGGATACCTACATAGTGCCTCTTGGACCTGATACAGAGCATACCCTTTATGCCCTTGACTGGTCTATCAGGGCATCCCTGATATTTGGTGGAAATAAACCTGGTGATTATAAGGCAAACCTTAAATACACCAAAGACAGGGTCTTTGCCTTTGCCCTTGTCCTTGGGGAGCTTGACGATATTAAATGGTCAACAGGAGCTGGTGCGATAAATATGGGTTATCCAACTATATGTGACACAGAGGTTCCTGTAATTCATCCCACAGGGGTCTGCACATATGAAGAGGTGGACAGGGAGCTTGACCATTCAAAGATTGTCCAGAAGGCTATTGAGGTAAGAGGGCTGAAGATAATCGTCTCAAAACCTCCCATACCTGTTGCCTATGGTCCAGCCTTTGAGGGTGAGAGGATCAGGAAGGAGGATACCTTCATCGAATTCGGTGGTCAGAGGACACCAGCCTTTGAATGGGTCAGGATGAGGGAGCTTGATGAGATAGAAGATGGAAAGGTAATAATCGTTGGTGACAACTGGAGAGAGCGTTATGAAAAGGGTGGTCAGATGCCTCTTGGAATAGTGATAGAGGTTGCTGGAAGGAGGATGCAGAAGGACTTTGAGCCAGTTATTGAGAGAAAGATACACTCTAACATAAATGAGGCTCAGGGCCTCTGGCATATGGGTCAGAGGGATGTAAACTGGATAAGGATAAGCCATGCAGCAAAGAATGCAGGTATTACACTGGAGCACCTGGGACTCATACAGACGACCATGATGAAGAATCGCTTCAGTGCCATAATAGATAAGGTTCAGGTTACCCTTTACACAGAGGAGGCTGATGTCCTGAGGGTGATGGAGGAGGCAAAGAAGGCCTATAAGGAGAGAGACGAGAGGCTTGGAGCCCTTACTGATGAGGCTGTGGATACCTTCTATTCATGCCTTCTCTGTCAGAGCTTTGCCCCAAGCCATGTATGTGTAATAACCCCTGAGAGGCTTGGCCTCTGTGGTGCCTATAACTGGCTGGATGCAAAGGCAGCTTACGAGATAGACCCTACAGGTGGTAATCAGCCTGTTCCAAAGGGAGAGCTTATTGATCCCCGTTACGGAAGATACTCAGGGGTTGATGAATATCTCAAGAAGGCATCAGGTGGTTCTGTGGAGACATTAAACCTTTATACAATTATGGAAAACCCTATGACATCCTGCGGATGTTTTGAATGTATTGTTGCCATAATACCAGAGGCAAATGGTGTTATGATCGTAAACAGGGGCTTTACAGGAATGACACCCATTGGGATGAAGTTCTCTACACTGGCAGGGACAGTGGGAGGCGGGATGCAGACACCTGGTTTCATGGGTGTAGGCGTGAACTTTATTACAAGTAGAAAATTTCTCTACGGTGATGGTGGGATAAAGAGGATTGTCTGGATGCCAAAGGCCCTTAAAGAAAGGATAAGAGAGGCCTTCAATAAGAGGGCCCAGGAGGAGGGGGTTCCTGACCTCCTTGACAAGATTGCTGATGAGACCATCTGTGAGGATTCTGAGAAACTCCTGGAGTTTCTCACACAGGTGGGACATCCAGCCCTTGAGATGGAACCAATTATAAAATAGGGTGTAAGTATGGATAAAAGACTTATAAAGAGTGCCAATGAAGCAGCAGAGAGGATCCTTCAGTGAGTAGAAGGTCAAGGTCTTGAGACCTGTTTTGAGAGGGCACAGAGACGGAAGCCCTGTCCTATTGGAGAGTCAGGGGCGTGCTGTAAGGTCTGCTATATGGGTCCCTGCAGGCTTGTGGGACCAAATGCAGAGGAGAGGGAATAAATCTTGGAGGGATGTGCTGCACTGCCAATGAGGTCCTTGTAAGAGATGGGATCCCAACTGCAGGAGGTTTCACGCATCAGGAACTCGGGATAATGACAGGACTTGTGGAGGCTATTGTGGTTGATGTCCAGTGTATAATGCCTGCACTCACTGAGCTCTCCAAGAGGTTTCATACAAAGGTGATCACTACATCAGAAAAGGCCAAGGTACCTGGGGCAATTCATATAGAATATGACGAGCACAGGGCAAAGGAGGTTACAAGACAGATAGTAAAACTTGCCATTGATAATTTCCCTAACAGAAAGGCAAATGGCAGTTATGTCACTGAAAGGCATCCTGTAATTGCCGGATTCTCTCATGATGAGTATATGCAGGGTGGCAGGTGGCGTGCCTCCTTCAGACCACTGAAGGATGCCATTATGGCTGGAAGGATTCGGGGAGTTGTAGGCCTTGCTGGATGTGATAATCCCAGACATCCTGCAACAGGTCTCCATAGATTCCTTGCTATGGAGCTTATAA
>CAMTWD010000052.1:0-22411 GCA_947085365.1 uncultured Nitrospirota bacterium
ACACGAGAAGGCATTTTTGAGCATATAAAGGGGCAATTATCTTATTTTTGAGGATACCCTTTCGCAATTGGGGTTTAATAAATATCTCGACATAAAACACATTCATAGTTTACTTTCAGAGCGGTATAAACAGACATGTCAATGGCAAGTAGTAGCTACTCTGGAGGGTTTTATTTCTAATGTGCAAAATAAATTTAAATCCTGTGTTTACCATAGTAGTCTACCTGAAGACGATAAAATGGTTTTATTGCATCTAAATAAACATCGTGCATGGTATAGGTATGAAAAAACTTTTTTAGAAATAAAAAACAAGGAAAAAGAAATAGTTAAGGTTATTCCAATTACAGAAAGACATATTAAACTTGCAAGGGCAGTTTTTAGATACATTTTGCATAAGTGGGATAAACCAGATTTCAATTGGATAAGTATGCATTTAGATCAAAAAGTAGCAGTTTTATTATCTAAAGAGGAAAACAAAGCAAAAGAATTTGATTACTGGATTAAACTTTCCACCTTAGAGAAAGGTAGCCCGATTTACATCCCTCTTAAAAAGAATACTTATGCAGAGTCCTTATCGGGTAAGTGGTTAAATTTTATTCAGATCTCGATAAAAGAAGATCAACTCCGAATAGGGCTGGTTAAACAGTTGGATAAAAAGGACTACAAACCAGAAATAGACTGTTTATCTCTGGATTTTGGACTTGTCCCTCTCTTTGCATCAAACAGAGGGGATTTGATTGGCAGGGAATTTTTTGAATTCCTTAAAAAGCTGGACGAAAAAATTACAAAAAGAATGGCTTATTTACAAACTATAGGAGTCAGACCAAGCAAAGACAAGAGATACATCAAATATCTCAATAAGTTGAGAGCATTTTTAAAGAACGAAATCAACAGGTTTTTAAACAGACTCATAGCTATTTACAGACCTGCCATGCTGGTAGTGGAGAAACTTGATTTTCGCAGTCCTGAACTGTCCAGGAGGATGAACAGGTTAATTCAGAATTTCGGGGAAAGATATGTGAATGAGAAACTGAACAGGTTTAAGGAGCTTTATGGTATAGAGGTTGTGTATCTTAACCCAGCCTACACATCTCAACAGTGTAGCAGTTGTGACTATGTAGATCCGAAAAACAGGAAAAATACACAGGAGTTTGAGTGTAAGTCCTGTGGCAGGAGAATAAATGCCCAGGTGAATGGGGCAAGAGTCCTCTACAGGAGAAGTTCTCTTGTGGAGATAAAGCCCTACACACCGAAAAAGGAAGTCCTCAGGATACTGGTAAAACAGTATCTTGAGAGACATTCAGGGTGTAATAGTGCTCCCTGGGAGCTACTGAGGAAGAACCCTTACTTCAGGGACTTTCTCAGTAAGTTCCCGAACCCCAGGTGCTGTAGGGATAAATGTCTATAAATGGGGAACTATAATAAAAAGAATGGCCATCACTATACCTGGTGCAATATACTCAAGGGACTTCAGGTTATATCTTTCGGGCCAGATTATCTCCTTAACAGGCACATGGATGCAGTCCGTTGCCCAGAACTGGCTCGTCTGGAGTATTACTGGTTCGTCCTTTTATCTCGGCCTTATAGGAGGTGCCTCATCACTTCCCATGCTACTGTTCACCCTCATCGGGGGTATCTTGGCAGACAGATTTCCAAAAAGGAGGCTCCTCATACTTACCCAGAGCCTCTCGATTATCCCAGCCTTAATCCTTGCCATATTCATCGATCTCAAGATTATTACAGTCCTTCACATTGCAATCCTTGCCTTTGTCCTTGGAACGATCAATGCCTTTGATGTACCTGTAAGACAGTCCTTCTTAGTGGAGATGGTGGGAAAGGAATCCCTGACAGGTGCCATTGCCCTGAATTCGGCCATCTTCAATGGTGCAAGGCTTATCGGTCCTATGATTGCAGGGCTGATACTCTCTATATTCAGTATCTCCACATGCTTTTATATAAATGCCATGAGTTATATACCAGTCGTGATTGCATTGCTGATGATGAAGACAGAGGGCCTTCCATCAGGAAAAGGTGACTCAGTGAGAGGTGGATTGAGAGAGGCCATTGGATTTGTTCTATCGGATAGGGTCGTCCTTTATCTCCTCCTTCTTATAATGTTATTCAGCCTCGTGGCAATCCCTTATATAATCCTGCTTCCTGCCATCGCGGAGGGTGTATTTCAGGGAGGCCCGAGGCTCTACGGTCTCATGATGGGAATCATTGGTGGAGGTTCCCTCACAGGGGCCCTCTTTATTGCCTTCAGGGGGGAAGGCAGGGGTAAGATCAATCTTATTGCCCTATTTACAACCCTCTTCTCGATCCTGCTCTTTCTCCTTTCCACTTCAGGGATGGTCTCCCTTAGTCTTATATTCCTCTTTTTTACAGGCTTCTGTGTGATCAGCTTTCTTGCCACTGCCAACAGCCTTATCCAGCACAGGACACCCGATCACCTGAGGGGAAGGGTGATGAGTCTTTATACACTCGTCTTTCTCGGTATGACTCCACCGGGAAATCTCATTGCCGGTTCCCTTGCCTCAGTCCTGGGCCCAATGACAGCATTGAAGGTAATCTCAATTGTTACCTTAGGAGGTACCCTGATCTTTCGGGTCCTCACGAGACCTTATGGTATTATAGAAAGGCCATGAGGATACTTGCCATAGAGACTTCTACAATGCTTGGAGGGGTAGCTATTGTGGATGAGGAAGGCCTCATCTCTGAGATAAGACTGAATGTATCTGTGGAGCATTCTGAAAGGCTGATTCCCGAGATCGCCCATCTCCTTGAGGAATCAAGACTCTCTATCTCTGATATAGAGGCCTTTGCCATCTCAGCAGGTCCTGGGTCTTTTACAGGCCTGAGGGTGGGGATGGCTACTGTTAAAGGACTCTGTTATGCAACAGGCAGACCCATGGTGGCTGTGCCAACCCTTGATGCCATGGCATGGAGCTTTCCTTACAGCAGATATCCTGTATGCCCTGTGATTGATGCGAGGAGGTCTCAGGTATTTACAGCCATTTACCGGTGGGAGAGAGATGGTTTTATAACATTAAAGGAGAGTTCAGTCGTTGACAGAAGCAGGTTCGTTGAATTTGTAAGGAGCATCCTTCCTGATGAGGAGGTGATAATCACAGGGAATGGACATCTATTCTATAAGGGAATAGAGGGATTTCTGATCCCACCTCCAGAGAAGCTTTATCCCTCAGCAGTGAATGTGGGGCTCGTTGGTCTTAGACTGGCTAAGGAGGGAAGATTTGTAGATCCAGAAGGTTTCACTCCCCTTTATCTCAGGAGGTCTCAGGCTGAAGAAAATATAAGGATTCATGAAAGGATTGAGGATAAGACCAATGGAGCCCTCTGATGTCCCTGAGGTTGTGGAGATCGAGAGGCTCTCCTTCTCAACTCCTTGGTCTGAACTCTCCTTTTACAAGGAGATCTACAATCCCAGATCCCTCTGTCTTGTGGCAGAGGTGGTGGATGAGAATAATCTAAAAGAGATAGCTGGCTATATCTGCATTACGAGGATAATGGATGAATGTCATATCCTCAACCTTGCAGTCCATCCCTTAAAAAGAAGACAGGGGATAGGCACAGCCCTCATAAAGGCAGCGCTGGATTCTGAATCTGTATCTTTATGCCGGTATATCTATCTGGAGGTGAGGGCCTCAAATAGGGATGCAAGAAGGCTCTATGAAAGGTTTGGTTTTCGCACAGTTGGAATAAGGAGAAATTATTATGTAGATCCTCTTGAGGATGCCTTTGTGATGATGCTGGAGCGTTAGATCTTCCTCAGTAAATTCAGGGCCTTTTCGTGGATATCCCCGTTTGCAGAGGCAAGTATTGTAGTGCCCTTTTCAAGACCCAGTGGGATCGTATCAACAGGGTCTCCTTTAATATCTGTAAATATCCCGCCTGCCTCCTTTACAAGGAGCCATCCTGCGGCAAAGTCAAAGCTCCTTGAGGGTGCAGGACTGATGAAGAGACTTATTGAACCTGCAGCCAGAAGACTCAGGTCAAGGGCTGTTGCACCGAGACAGCGGGTCCTCCTTGCAGAACTGAGGAGATTCATTATTGGGGGGATGTCCCTCTTAGGGCTCTGTGCCTCATAGGCTACAAGACGGATCTCCTTATCTTCCTGGGTCTTCAGGGGATGATTGTTCAAAAATGCCCCTCCCCCCTTTATTGCGTAGAATTCATCTCCTGTTAGGAGATTGATCACATAGGCGAGGCTCACGCTTCCTACGGTATCACCCTCTGCAATGGCTATAGAGGTGCAGTAAAAGGGGATGCCTGTTATGGCATTTTTGCTTCCGTCAATGGGGTCAATAAGGACCCTTCTTCCACCTCCTCTTATATCCTTAAGACCATATTCTTCAGAGATAATACTGAGTGGTTCATTCCAGCTCTCGAGGGAATCCAGGATTATCTCCTCCGCCCTTTTGTCTATGGGGAATGTCCTGTCTCCTCCTGCACCTCTTTTTAAATCTCCTGGTTTTATCCTCTGGTTCTCTTCCAAAAAGGAATATCTCATTCCTTGGAGTTCTGAAAGGAGTCGCCTGCCTATCTCTCTCAGCCTCTCAATCAAGGTCCCTCCTCGAGACTATCTCTACGATCTCCTTAGGAGTCTTATGGAATCTTTCGAGTGTCCCTCTCTTTGAGCCATATCTGAAGACCGTCACTCCCTTACAGCCCTTTTCATAGGCAAGTAGGAAGGCCTTTGCCACATCCTCCGGTGTGGCACTCTTTGGAAGGTTTATCGTCTTCGACACAGCATTATCTGTATATTCCTGAAATGCTGCCTGCATCTCTATGTGATCCTCTGGTGGTATCTCATGGGCTGTCCTGAAGAGCCTCTTTACATCAGGAGGAACCTCCTTTATTCCTCTGAGGTTTCCCTTTTTAATTACCTTTTCAAGGAGCTCCTCTGAATAGAATCCCCTCTCCTTGGCAATCTTAAGAAGATATTTATTGATCTCGAAGAGTTCTGTATCGAGGATGAGCCTTCTGTAGGCTAAGGCAAAGTACGGTTCTATACCACTGGAGCAATCGGCAATAATACTCAGGGTGCCTGTTGGTGCAATAGTCGTTACTGTGGCATTTCTTAAGAGAGGCATTCCTGGTCTGTCATAGATTGAGCCTTTGAAATTAGGGAAGGGCCCTCTCTTTTTTGCAAGCTCCTCTGAGGCCTTCCATCCACTCTCCTTTATAAACCTCATAACCTCCCTTGCCAGTTTGAATGCCCTTTTAGAATTATAGGGAATGCCCAGAAGGACGAGCATATCAGCCCATCCCATGACACCCAGACCGATCTTTCTGTTTCCCTTGTGCATGAGCTCGATGTCAGGGATAAGATATTTATTGGCATCTATGGCATCGTCAAGGAATCTCACTGCCAGTGCAACATCCCTTCCGAGTTCCTCAAAGAGGATTCTACCATCCCTTACATATTTTGATAGATTCATTGAACCGAGCACACAGGCCTCGTAGGGTAAAAGGGGCTGCTCTCCGCAAGGGTTTGTGCTCTCAATCTCACCGAGATGGGGAGTAGGATTTGCCCTGTTTATTCTATCAATAAAGATTACACCTGGGTCTCCTGTCTCCCAGGCAGATTTTACTATCTCATCAAAGACCTCCCTTGCCTTTATCCTTCTGACAGCCTGACCTGTCCTGGGATTTATGAGGTCGTACTCCTCATCCCTTTTCAGGGCCTCCATAAAGGCATCTGTTATCGAGACAGAGATGTTGAAGTTCTCAAGCTCCTCTTTATCCCTCTTTGCTCTGATGAAGTCAAGGATGTCAGGATGGTCTACCCTGAGGATGCCCATATTTGCACCTCGCCTTGCACCACCCTGTTTTATTACATCTGTAGCCGTATTGTATATCTTCATAAATGATACAGGTCCACTGGCTATACCACCTGTGGACCTTACCACATCTGCCTTTGGCCTCAGTTTTGAAAAATTAAATCCTGTGCCACCACCACTCTGCAGGATCATGGCTGCATTCTTCAAGGTCTCGAATATACTGATCATGGAATCTTCCACAGGAAGGACAAAGCAGGCTGCAAGCTGCCCCATCTCCTTACCTGCATTCATGAGAAGGGGGGAATTGGGGAGGAATCGGAGGGTAGATAGAAGGTCAAAGAACCTTTCCTCCCAGTATCCTGGATCTTCTCCATAGAGCCTTTCTGATTCTGCAATAGTCCTCGAGACCCTTCGGAACATGCCCTCAGGTGTCTCTATGACATTTCCTGAGGCATCCTTCAGCAGGTACCTTGTCTCGAGGACCTTAAGGGCATTCTCACTGAATTCCATAAGGACATTATAAATTATTTGGTGATTTCTGTTAAAATGTATAAAACAGAGGAAAGGACTTATCCCGTGATCAGACATACCTTTTCAGTTGCACAGGGTATAGGAGAGAGGCTCGAGAGGCATATATGGAGACAGGGGATATTAACATGGAATGATTTTCTGATGGCTGACCATATTAATGGCATACCTCGAGAAAAGAAGTCTTACTTTGATGGAATCTTCTATAATTTTATGAGGGCCCTTTCAATAAATGATTCTGAATTCTTTGCTGTAAACCTGAAGAGGAGGGAACACTGGAGGCTCTTTAATGAATTGAGATCTGGTGTCCTCTGTCTGGATATAGAGACGAATGGCTACCAGCCTCACGATGGAGGTTATGTTACAGTTGTGGGGCTTTATGATGGAAGGGAGTACAGGGCCCTTATAAGGGGTGAAGACCTCACAAGAGAGAATCTCCAGAGGGAGATAGAGAGGGCTGATCTTATCATCACATTTTTTGGAGGGTCCTTTGATATACCCTTTCTCCTGAGGAGTTTTCCAGGCCTGAGGATAAATAAGCCCCATTTTGATCTCTGTTCCTGTGCAAGGAGACTTGGATTGAAGGGGAGCCTGAAGAGACTGGAGACATACTTTGGAATAAAGAGGGATGAATCAGTGGAAGGGCTTGATGGATATGATGCTGTGCACTTGTGGCATTTCTACAGGAGGGGTTCGCGGGAGGCCCTTCAGTTGCTGATCCAGTATAACAGAGAGGATACGGTGAATCTTCTTGACCTTGCTGATATTATCTATGATAAACTGAGAAGGTCCACTGGTATTGATGACTACACAAACCTCAGAGAGGGAGGAGCCCTCAGCCTGAAGGCCACAGGATAAGTTGGCAGGTCTCTGATGAAGATAGCCATTATATCAGATACGCATGACAACCTCGATACACTGAGAAAGGCTGTTGAGATAATAAACAGAGAGGGTGTCCTTCATCTCTTTCATGCAGGAGATTTTACCTCTCCCTTTACAATAAGGGTCCTGAAGGATCTTAGATGTCCCTTTACGGGTATATTTGGAAATAATGATGGTGATAAACTCCTTCTTAGAGAAAAGTTCAATGGCCACATCTTTAATCAGCCCTATATAACAACATTTAATGGGAAGAGGCTGGCAATGATGCATGAGCCTGTTTTCATAGATGCCCTCCGGGATAGTGGACACTTTGATATTATTATATTCGGTCATACCCATGAGCCTCTGGTGAGATACGAAAAGGATGTCTTGATCATAAACCCTGGTGAGCTTTCAGGCTGGCTTTATAAGAGGCCCACGATGGCAATCGTTGACTTAGAGACCATGAAGGCTGAGGTGATAGAGATAGGTTGACACCCTATATATTATTATGTTATAAAAAAGAACCTGCCAGGGTTACATCAGACCGGTAAGTTTAATAAACCTTGATAAACCTTGATGATTCAGTAAGTGATAGAAGAATTTATAGACCTACCATAATATCCACGGCAAAGATCCTTTTTGTCTTAGAAGCCCTTCGTTAAAAGGGCGGATAATAGATTAAAAATTTTGTGAGGGGAAGATGGAGACAGAAAGCAGGACAACCCAGGAGAACAAAACAACTATCGAGACTATTTCCATATCTGAATTGAAAGAGAAGACCGTTGAGGAACTGGCACAGCTTGCGAAGGAGTTTGGTGTTGAGGGTGCCAGAGGGATGAGGAAACAGGAGCTGATCTTTGCCATTCTTCAGGCCCAGACACAGAAGGCAGGCAATATCTTTGCAGAGGGTGTGTTGGAGATCCTTCCTGATGGATTCGGATTTCTCAGGTCACCAGATTACAGCTATCTTCCAGGGCCTGATGATATTTATGTATCACCGTCCCAGATAAGGAGATTCAACCTCCGCACAGGTGATCTCATTTCAGGACAGGTGAGACCTCCCAAGGAAAACGAGAGATATTTTGCCCTCCTTAAGGTGGAGGCAATAAACCATGAACCACCTGAGGAGAATATCAAGAGGCCCCTCTTTGATAATCTTGTCCCTTACTATCCCACCAGGAGGATAAGGCTTGAATATTCTCCTACGGATTATTCCACAAGGGTTATGGAGCTCATTACCCCCATAGGATTTGGCCAGAGGGGGCTCATTGTGGCTGCGCCAAGGACGGGTAAGACGATGCTCCTTCAGTCCATAGCAAAGGCCATACGGAAGAATCATCCTGATGTGCATCTTATTATTCTCCTGATTGATGAAAGACCAGAGGAGGTTACGGACTGGAAGAGGCAGGTCAATGGAGCAGAGATAATCAGCTCAACCTTTGATGAGCCACCCAACAGACATTGCCAGGTCTCAGAGATAGTTATCGAGAGGGCTAAAAGACTCGTGGAGATAAAAAAGGATGTGGTGATCCTCCTTGACAGCATCACGAGGCTTGCCCGTGCCTACAATGCTATTATCCCCACAAGCGGTAAGGTCCTCTCTGGTGGACTTGATGCAAATGCCCTCCAGAAACCAAAGAGATTCTTTGGAACCGCAAGGAATATAGAAGGTGGTGGAAGCCTCACCATCATAGCAACCGCCCTAATAGATACGGGAAGCAGGATGGATGATGTCATATTTGAAGAATTCAAGGGCACTGGAAATATGGAGCTCCATCTTGACAGGAAGCTTGTTGACAAGAGGATATTCCCCAGCATTGATATAAATTCCTCTGGCACGAGAAAGGAGGAGCTCCTTGTGGATAAGGATGTCCTTAACAAGATGTGGATATTGAGAAAGGCCCTCAGCCCACTGAGCACTGTAGAGAGCATGGAATTCCTTCTTAGTAAATTGATGGGAACGAAGAGTAATAAGGAATTCCTTGAGATGATGAATAAATAGATTCCCTTAGGTGTCGAAGTAAGAGTTGGGGGGTTCTTGAAGAGACCAATCGAACTAAAGGATGATGGATACTGTTTTGCCTGTGGACCCTTAAACCCTTTTGGACTTCATCTCTCCTTTGAAAAGAGTGACCAAAAGGTGATTGCCCATTTTACTCCACAGAAGGCCCATCAGGGATATGCTGAGATAGTTCATGGTGGTATAATAACCACACTCCTTGACGAGGCCATGGTAAAGGCCTGTATCCTTAATGGAATAAATGCCGTAACAGCAGAACTTCTGATCAGGTTCAGAAGACCACTTATAACAGGGAATCCCTCCACAGTTTATGCGTGGATTGTATCACAATCCTCAAGGTTGATTGAGGCTGAATCAGAACTTATAGATCATGAGGGCAATACCATAGCCACAGCAAAGGCAAAACTCATACCTTACAAGGAAAAAGGGGATTAATACCATGGAGAGGGAACCCCCTCAATCAATGAGAGGTCCTGTATTATTTTTACTCTTCCTTGTTTCCCTTACAGTAATAGTCGTGGGATACAGATATTACAGGCATACCCAGGTGGATCCTGAGTTCTGCCTTTCCTGTCATCTCATGAAAGAGGCATATAAATCTTGGCAGAAAAGTAGACATAGTGATATAGTCTGCCAGACCTGCCACAGGCTGAGCCTTATTGAGCAGAACAGATTACTTGTGGCCTTTGTTGCAGGAAAGAGGTCTGTGGAAGAGACTCATGGAAGGGAGAGACCATGGAAGGCCTGCAGGGAATGTCATCTTCCTGATATTGAACAGGGTGCAATAACAGACAGAAAGACCTTTGGACATGCCAGGCATGTCTTTGCAAAAAAGATTGATTGTAGAGAATGCCATAGAGGAGAAGATCATGAATTCAAGCCTGACAGCAAGGCCTGTCTTAGATGTCACAAGGACAAACTCGTTCATGGTCTCGGGATGGAAGGACTTCAGTGTCTGAACTGTCATACCTTCAGTAAAACCACATCACCGAAACTCCTTTCAGAAGCCCGCTGTCTGAACTGTCATAGTAATATTTCTAAAAAGGGTCCTATGTCTGCCCTCAGATGCTTTGACTGCCATAAACCCCATGGAAGGATAAAGCTTCGGGGTGAAGATTGTCTTGGAAGGTGTCATAGCCATGAGCTCGAAGTAGGTCAGCACAGGCTACATATGGAGAAGGCAAGGATTGACTGCCTCTACTGTCACAGGGCTCATACATGGCGGGTAGGAAGAGAGCTGGCATCAAGGATATGCACGAAATGCCATCCTTACAGAGATCCTTCGAGATTTATCTTCTGATCCCCTCTGTGGAAGGATTTGACTTTGCCAGGATATACTAGCTCTTTGGAGGGTAGTCATTTTATGAGCCTCTTATACATGAGTCTGAAAGGTAGTATTGAGAGGGCAATACATACAGCAGTAATCCATATCATATGGGGGATCGATCCCTTCAGGTCTCCCCACGCAAGAGACCTCACAATCTCCACTGAATGGTAGATAGGATTAAAGAAGGCAAGGGTGGTTATCAGAGAGGGGAGATTATCAAGGGGAAAGAAGATGCCTCCAAAGAGAAAGAGGGGAGTCATAAAGAGGGTATAGAAGTAATTAAAGGAATCGATACCAGGGACCGTAGCTGCTGTGATAATGGAGAGTTCGGCAAAGACTATTCCAGAGATGAAGATAAAGGGGATGGAGAGGATCACCATCCATGAGTTCAGGAGGCCTGATATACCTGTTACAAAGAGTATGATAATCCCGTAGATGAGGCCCTTTGTGGCTCCCCAGAGGATCTCTCCCAGCACAAGGTCGTTGATACCCACAGGCGTTGATAATATGGCATCAAAGGTCTTCTGATAATGCATCCTCACATATGTCCCGTAAGTGCATTCATAGGTTGCTGCAAAGGCTGATGAAGAGGCCACTATGCCAGGTGCAATAAATTTTATGTAGGGTATGCCATTTATCTCCTTTAAGTAGGTGCTGAGGCCAATTCCAAAGGCAAGGAGATAGAGGACGGGTTCGACGAAATTAAGGACCATACTTGATTTATAGAGTCTTTTGTAAACAGTGAGGTTTCTCCTCCATACACTCATTGCCCTCTTAAGATTGACCATAGGCCTCTCCTGTCTCTGTATTTAATCTCTTGCCCGTGAGTTTTAGATAGACATCCTCAAGATTTCCACCAAATCTCTCCATCAGTTCTTCTGGTGATCCTGTGGCCACTATATTGCCTGAGTCCATAATAGCCACCCTGTTACAGAGCCTCTGGGCCTCCTCCATGTAATGGGTAGTGAGTATCAATGTCCTTCCCTTCTTCTGTTCTGCCTTTACCATATCCCAGACCTGCCTCCTGCTTAGGGGATCAAGACCCGTGGTGGGCTCATCAAGGATCAATAGCTCCGGTTCATTAAGCAACGCCCTTGCAAGGACGAGCCTCCTCTTCATTCCGCCAGAGAGCCTTTCCACATCTGTATTTATCCTGTCATGAAGCCCTACAAGATGAAGGAGTTTTTCAGCCCTTTTTATGGCCTCCCTTTTCCTTATACCAAAATATCTTGCATAGACTATGAGGTTTTCAAGGACTGAGAGGTCAGGGTCAAGATTATTCTCCTGGGGCATAACGCCAATCCTTGCCTTGATCTCTGCTGGATGGGTTCTTACATCCATACCGAATACATGGAGTCTCCCTGATGTGGGTGGCATAAGACAGTAGATCATCCTCATCACAGAGGTCTTTCCAGCACCATTAGGGCCGAGGAATCCAAAACACTCTCCCCTCATAATATTGAAGTCTATCCCATTGACAGCCCTGAAGGAATTGTATTCCTTTACAAGACCTGAGGCAGATACTATCTCCATAGGAATTATTATAATGGATATCTACTCTGCTCGTGAGCTATGTTATAATCTTATTCCATGTCTGATCTTATAAAGATAGCACTTGTCCTTATAATGATAATACTTCTTCTGAGGAAGAGGTGGCATATAGGTGTTGTTTTGTGCATAGGTGCCCTTTCCATTGCTATTCTTTATCTTATGCCACCAGCGAGGATACTGAAGGCATCCATAGACTCACTCACCTCCTCTGTGAGCCTGAAACTCCTCTTGGCCCTCTCTTTTATAAGGACCTTTGAACTCCTCTTAAGAGAAAAGGGGCTCCTTTCAAGGATAACCAATGCAACCGGCTCTTTACTTAAAAGAAGAAGGCTTGTGATAATATCCATGCCACTTCTTATAGGTATGCTTCCATCCTTAGGTGGTGCCTATTTCTCGGCCCCCATGGTTGAGGAGGCCTCTAAGGGATTGGGTCTCAGCAGAGAGGATAAGGCCTATATCAATTACTGGTTCAGGCATCCCTGGGAGCTTATACTCCCCCTTTATCCTGGTATTGTCCTTGCCTCTGCAGTAACAGAGATTCCCCTGAGGGGCTTTATTATTGCCAATCTCCTTGTTGCGATTGGTATGATGATTGCAGGATATTTCCTTGGCTTAAGGAATATTAAGGGTATGGTGAAGGCAGAGGACCCAGAAGGTGCCCTGAGGGATGCCCTTCTCTCTTTGCTTCCTGTAATATCGATTATTGGAGCTGTGATAATCTTTTCAGTGGAGCTCCATCTTGCACTGGCTGTTGTTATTCTTATACTGATACTTATCTACAGGGAATCCTTTAAAGAGATATTCAGGATCTTTAAGTATGGGTTCACAAAGGATGTCCTCCTTCTTATTGCTGGTGTGATGCTGCTTAAGGGGATGATGGAGGCATCTGGTGCCGTGGAGGGCCTTAATAGATATTTTATAAACACAGGTCTCTCCCAGTTCATCATTGCCATGGTGCTTCCCTTTATTGCTGGGCTCCTTACAGGTCTTGTTGTGGGTTTTGTGGGGAGTACCTTTCCCCTCCTGATTGCCCTTGCTGGTAAGGATCTTTCCCTGTTGAGCCTTGCCTTTGTTTCAGGTTATGCAGGAGTTTTGCTCTCTCCTGTCCATCTATGCCTTGTTCTTACAAGGGAATACTTTAAGGCAGATATGGCTGGTATCTACAAAAGGCTTGTGCCAGGTGTAATCCTTATGATTTTCATAGCTATGGGTGTGTACTATGCTTTTAAATCTTAACAAACCAAAAGGTATTACCTCCCAAGAGGCTGTAACTGCTGTAAAGAGGATCCTCAGGATAAAGAGGGCAGGTCATACAGGGACACTTGATCCCATCGCAACGGGTCTCCTCATAATATGTCTTGAGGAATCCACGAGGTTTGCAAGGTATCTCACAGAACTTGACAAAGAATACATTATCACCATGAAACTTGGGGAAAGGACAGACACCTTTGATGCTCAGGGAAGGATAACAGATTCTGTAAAGGACTTTTCTGTGTCAGAAGGGGATATAAGAAAGGTGCTTGAAGGATTTAAGGGAAGGCAGATACAAAAGGTTCCTCCCTTTTCAGCAGTGAAGAGACAGGGCATCCCTCTTTATAAGCTTGCCAGAAAGGGTATGGATGTGGAGAGACCTTTAAAAGAGGTAATAATATACGAAATCGAGCTACTGGAGATTTCCCTTCCTTTTGTAAAGATAAGGACGGCCTGTTCAAAGGGCACCTATGTGAGGACCCTTGTGGACGATATAGGTATGAGACTCGGCACATATGCCCACATCAGTGATCTCGTAAGGACATCTGTTGGTCCATTCAAGATAGAGGACTCTTTTACCCTTGAGGAAGTAAAAGAAGGTAAGGCCCTCCTCCTGCCACCTGATACCGGTCTTTCTGGATTCCCTGAGCTCAGACTCAGGGAGAGAGAGGCTGGGATGCTTAAAAAGGGGATGTTCCTTCCTTTACCCATTACCACGAGATTTAAAGAGGGTACGATCCTGAGGCTTTATGATGAGACAGGCTTTTTTGGCCTTGGAGTTGTAAGGGCAGGAAGGGTGAAGCCCGAGAGGTTATTGAGGGTTTACAGTAATTAAAGGTTTAATTTATAATAAAACCTGCCAATCAATCTAAGGAGGATGAAGAATATGCCAATCAAACGATATCTTCTCGCACCAGGTCCAACGCCTGTTCCACCAGAGGTGCTTTTAAGGATGGCTATGCCCATAATCCACCACAGGGCACCTGATTTTATCCCTGTGCTTGAGGAGGCAAAGAATGGGCTTAAATGGCTCTTCCAGACAACCAATGATGTCCTGATCCTCTGCTCTACAGGTACAGGTGGGATGGTGGGAGCAGTGAATAACTTCTTTAATCCAGGAGATAAGGTTGTAGTAATAAATGGTGGTAAATTCGGTGAGAGGTGGACAAAGATATGTCAGGCCTACGGACTTAATGTTATTGAGATTGCTGTTGAATGGGGATATTCTGTGAGGCCTGAACAGGTAGAGGATGTCCTGAAGAGGAATTCCGATGTAAAGGGACTCTTTATGCAATCCTGTGAGACCTCCACAGGTGTGTTCCATGATATAGAGGGAGTATCAAAGGTATTAAAAGATTACCCTGATCTCCTCTTTATCGTTGACTCTATAAGTGCCCTCGTTGCCCATGATATTAAGACAGATGAACTTGGTATAGATGTTCACATAGCAGGTTCGCAGAAGGGTCTTATGCTTCCTCCAGGTCTTGCCCTTGTGAGCGTCTCTGAAAAGGCCTGGAAGAGGGCAGAGACCTCAAAGATGCCAAGATTCTATTTTAACTTTAAGAAAGAGAGGGAGAATCTCCAGAAGAACCAGACCAACTTTACCTCTGCTGTTACATTAATCATAGGACTGAATGAGAGCCTGAGGCTCCTCAAGGCAGAGGGGCTGGAGAATGTCTTCAGGAGGCATGCAAGGCTTGCCCTTGCTATGAGGCGTGGTGTGGAGGCGATAGGACTTAAGCTTTTTGCAAAGGATTCACCAAGCAACTCAGTTACTGCCATTGAGGCACCACCTGGCATTGATGGTCAGGCAATTTATAAAAACCTCAGGGAAAGATATGGAATCACTGGAGCAGGTGGTCAGGATAGGCTCAAGGGGAGGATCTTCAGGATCGCCCATCTCGGATATGCCGATACCTTTGATGTGATAACGGCAATCAGCGGGATTGAGATGGTCCTCAAATCAATGGGATATGATCTCAAGCTCGGCACAGGTGTTGCTGCTGCTGAAGAGATATTGATGGAGGGTTAATATGAAGGTCCTTATCAGTGATGACCTTTCAGGACAGGGAATAGAGATACTGAAGAGGGCAGGTCTTGAGGTGGATGTCCGTTCAGGAATGAAACCCGATGAACTCAGGGCTGTGATAAAGGATTATGACGGCCTTATCGTCCGATCAGCCACAAAGGTTACTGCCGATATAATTGAGGCAGCAGAAAGGCTCAAGGTCATAGGAAGGGCTGGCTCAGGGCTTGATAATGTGGACAAGACTGCTGCCACGAAAAAGGGTATAGTTGTAATGAATACACCTGGTGGTAATACCATTACGACGGCAGAGCATACCATTGCGCTTCTCTTTGCAGTGGCAAGGCAGATACCCCAGGCAACAGCCTCCATGAAAGAGGGTAAATGGGAAAAGAAGAAATTCATGGGCGTAGAACTCTATCAGAAGACGATTGGGGTGATTGGTATAGGAAACATAGGTTCACAGGTGGCAAGAAGATGTCTCTGTCTTGGAATGAATGTCCTTGCCTACGATCCCTTCTTGAGTGATGAGAAGGCAGAGGAGCTCGGCGTAAAAAAGGTGGATCTTCAGGAGCTCCTCAGGAGGTCTGATTTCATAACCATTCATACTCCCCTTACACCTGAGACAAGGAATCTCATTAATAAAGATACTATTGCCCTTATGAAGGATGGTGTGAGGATCATAAACTGTGCAAGGGGCGGGATAGTAAACGAGAGGGACCTTCTTGAGGCGCTGGAAAGTGGAAAGGTTGCTGGAGCTGCCCTTGATGTCTTTGAGGAGGAACCCTGTCCACCCGATCATCCCCTTGTGAAACATCCAAAGGTTGTATGCACCCCTCATCTTGGTGCTGCTACAGTGGAGGCACAGGAGAATGTGGCAATAGCCATTGCAGAGCAGATAGTGGATTACCTTGTTCACGGTGTTATAAGGAATGCCGTGAACTTTCCATCCATACCTCCTGATCAGGTGCCGGTGCTACAGCCCTATATAAACCTTGCAGAGAGGATAGGTCTTCTGGCAGCCCATCTCATCGAGACAGCCATTACAGGCATTACCTTAGAATACAGGGGTGAGGCCTCCACCATAAATACCGCTCCTGTGACAATAGCTGCAATTAAAGGCCTACTCACTCCCCTCCTTCAGGAGACGGTAAACTTTGTGAATGCCCCTGTTATTGCAAAGGAGCGGGGGATTGATATAAAGGAGACAAAGGCAAAAGAGGCAGGAGATTACACCACCCTCGTAACCCTTCATGTGAGATCACCCCAGAAGGAGCTTGCCATCTCAGGTACACTCTTCAGCAGAAAGTCACCCAGGATTGTCCAGATAGATCGTTTTCCTGTGGAGATTATCCCAGAGGGTATCATGCTCCTTATCTACAATCATGACAGGCCTGGTGTTATAGGTAACATCGGGACCCTCCTTGGTAGAAACAATATAAATATAGGAAGGATGCACTTTGGGAGGGAATCTCAGGGAGGTCTTGCCATCTCTGTTGTTAACATAGATTCAGAGGTGCCTGAGTCAGTCCTTGAGGAGGTAAGAAGACTGCCAAATATAATATCAGTAAAACTTGTCAGCTTGCCCTGATAGGTGGCGAAGTAACGGGGGCAAGGAGATGCCAGCAGTTGTTGTTGTGGGAACTCAATGGGGTGACGAGGGAAAGGGCAAGATCGTTGATGTCCTCTCTGAGGAGGCTGACCTTATAGTAAGATACCAAGGCGGACACAATGCAGGCCATACCGTTGTCATTAATAATGAGAAGTTCATCCTCCACCTTATTCCATCAGGGATACTTCACAAAAATAAACTCTGCATTATAGGAAATGGTGTCGTTATAGAACCCGGTGCCCTCCTTGAGGAGATTGAGGGACTGAAGAGGCGTGGTATAGAGGTGGAAGATAACCTGCTGGTAAGTAAAAATGCCCATCTCATAATGCCCTATCACATCCTCCTGGATACGCATACGGAGAGGAGAACAAAGGTGAAGATTGGAACTACAGGAAGGGGGATAGGGCCTGCCTATACCCATAAGGCCCAGAGGATGGGTATAAGGGTTGTGGATCTCCTTGAACCAGAGGTCTTTAGGGAAAAACTTGAGAGTGTCCTTGATGAGATGAATTTTATATTAAGAGAAAGATACCATCTTGAGGCATTAGATCCTGAAGAGATATTCCATACCTATATGGAGTATGCAGAAAGGCTTAAGGGTTATATCACTGATACAGAGATAATCGTGAATGAGCAACTCAAAGAGGGTAAGAGGCTTCTTCTCGAGGGAGCACAGGGTACACTCTTAGATGTGGACCATGGGACATATCCCTTTGTTACCTCCAGCAATCCTGTTGCCGGTGGTGCCTGCGTTGGTGCTGGAATAGGTCCAACAAAGATAACCTCTGTACTGGGTGTGGTGAAGGCCTATACGACAAGGGTTGGCGAAGGTCCCTTTCCCACTGAACTTAAGGATGAGCTTGGAGAACTCCTCAGGAGAAGGGGAGGTGAGTTTGGTGCCACTACTGGAAGACCAAGACGGTGTGGATGGCTTGATACCGTTACCCTTAAACATTCTGTAAGGGTTAATGGTATAACAGGACTTGTGATTACAAAGCTTGACATCCTTGATGAACTGGATACAGTAAAGATATGCACTGCTTATAGATATGGAGGCAGGATCTATGAGGAGATGCCGAAGGAATATGGCATATTTTCTAAGTGTGAACCTCTCTATATAGAGATGAAGGGCTGGAGGGAAAAGACCACAGGAATCAGGGATTATAAGAGCCTTCCCGAGAATGCAAAGGCCTATCTGAAGAAGATAGAGGATATCCTCGGAGTTCCCATTGTAATGATTTCTACAGGACAGAGGAGAGATGAATTGATAAGACTGGGGTCAATCTATTAATGTCAAAGAGAGAGGCAATAAGGTATATCAGGAGGCTTGAGGCCGAGTTTGAGGGTGGAGGGGTGAGCGGAAGGGGACTCACCAGCGATATCTCAAGAAAGGGTCTCTTTATAAGGACTCAGAAGGCCCTTAATCCTGGCACGCCTGTAACAGTGAGGCTTCATCTGAGAGATGGAAGGATATCTACTGTAAAAGGTATTGTAAGGAGGGCAATAAAGATACCCCTTTATGCCCCTGAGATAAAAAATGGGATGGGGATAGAGATCCTGGAGTGGGATTCCCTCTTTGAGGGCCTTCTTTTAGAGCTTGGCGAAGGATTATCTCCTGAAAAAGGAAGAGAAGAGGGCTCAGGAATTGACTTTATAATTATTGCCTGCCCTGCCTGTGGAATTAAAAATAGAATTCCTTCTGATAAGGTCTCCCTTGGGCCAAAATGTGGAAGGTGCAAAATACCTTTAAGGGTAAATTAAGGATAATTGAGGAGATCGTTAATATACTGTATCCATCGGGATGTCCTATCTGTTCAGGTCCTTCATCTTTTAGGTTCTATCCCTTCTGTAAGGCCTGCTGGCTCAGTATCAGGCCTTATAGAGGCAACAGATGTTCCTTCTGTTCAATACCCCTGCCTGAACATACTTCTATCTGTGGTGAATGCATAAGCAGTAGACCTTACTTTCATGGCTCTTTTGTCTATGGCCTTTACGAAGGTGTGTTGAAGGAGGCAATCCATCATCTTAAATATCTTTCAGTAAGGAGTCTTGCAGCGCCCCTCTCGGAATTATTGCTTACCACCTCCCTGCCCGAGGCAGACCTTGTAGTCCCTGTGCCTCCGGATAGTTCAAGACTGAAGAAGAGATATTTTAATCATACCTCCCTTATAGCGAGATACCTTTCAAAAAGGCTTCGGATTCCCTTAAGCCTTGACTCCCTCATAAAGATTAAGTCCACACCACCTCAGACAGGTCTTAAAAGAGAGGAACGGCAGAAGAATCTAAGGAATTCCTTCAGGGTAACCAGGAGGTTTTCTGGTGAGAGGATTCTCCTTATTGATGATGTGATAACTACAGGCATTACCGTTCAGGAATGCTCTAAACAGCTCTTCAAGGCAGGTGCATCGAGGATATATGTTGTGGCCCTTGCGAGGAGTTATGGAGATATTGTCAGTTCAATACCTATTGACATTTCAGATGCCGGGGGAGTAATTTAATTTCATGATTGATTTACACACACATAGTGTCTTCAGTGATGGTGAGCTTATACCTGCGGAATTGATAAGAAGGGCGGAGTATATGGGTTGTGAGGCCATTGCCATTACTGATCATGTGGACCATACAAATATAGATCTCGTAATACCGAGGCTTGTGGAGGCTGTAAGGAGACTCAATGACCATGTCTCGATAGAGGTGATTGCAGGGGTTGAGATAACCCATGTGCCTCCATCCCTGATACATGACCTGGTGAAGGAGGCGAGGTCAATGGGTGCAATGATAGTGCTTGTGCATGGTGAGACCCTTGTTGAACCTGTTCAGGAAGGCACAAACAGGGCTGCCATTGAGGCGGATGTGGATATACTTGCCCATCCTGGACTTATGACAACAGAGGATCTGCTCTTTGCAAGGGAGAAGGGGATATACCTTGAGATTACTGCAAGAAAGGGTCACTGCCTTTCCAATGGATATATAGCTAAGGAGGCCCAGAGATTTGGCATACCCCTCGTTATAAATACAGATGCCCATTCACCTTCTGATCTCATAAACAGGGATACTGCTGTAAGGATACTCCTCGGTGCAGGCATAGATGCGACAAGGATAAATTCTGTTTTTTTAAACTCTAAACAGCTTGTAGAAAAGATATTGAGGAGGCATTATGCCAAGGCCCATTAAGAAGAGGGTTCTGAAAAAGACGGAGACAGAGGAAGAACTGAGAACGGAGATTTTAAGCCTTCCTGAAAGGATTAAAGGCTTCATCTCAGAAAGAAAGAGGTTTCTGATCTTGCTCCTCCTGGCACTCCTTATTGCGGGTGGTTTTGGTATCTACAGCCTTCAGCTAAATTTAAAGGCATCAAGACTTTTCTATGAAGGCTACAGGGCCTTTTACGGACCAGGGGATATTATTAATAAGGCTGAGGCTTACAGAAAGGGCTTGGAGGCCCTTAAAGAGTCCTACAGATTAAGGCCTGATCCCATCACCCTTATTTATCTTGCCGATGCCTATTACAGGGTTGGCTCTCTGGATGATGCCATAAAGAGTCTTCAGGAGTTCAGATCAAGGTTCGGCAGTAATAGATACCTTCTGCCTTTATGCTATCAGAGGCTTGGTTTGATTTATAAAAAGAAGGGTCTCAATGATGAGGCCCTGAAGATATACGAAGAACTTTATAAAAACGGCTATACCCTGAGAGACCTTGCCCTTTATGAATCTATAATGATCCTTAAAGGGATGAACAGGGCTGAGGAGGCCTCAAAAAAGGCTGAGATACTGAAAAAGGAATTTCCTGATTCCCCTTATCTCAGTATGCTTAAAACAGAAGGATAGAGTCGACGAAGTATCAGTGATCCCGGGCTCCAATATCCTTGATAATCTTTATAATTGCCTTCCTGCTTTGTTTATCCTTTATTCTTCTGAATAGTTCTAACAGGAGCCTCTCATCCTTCGAAAGTCTTCCGTAAGGCTCCTCTGGTTCTGAGAGGAGATCCTTTTTAGAAGGAAGGAATTCTGTCACAGGTGTCCTGAGGGCATCGGCTATCTGGATCAGCCTTTCTACACTTATAGAACTCCTGCCTGATTCGTATTTCTGGATCTGCTGGTAGGAGACTCCGATAAGTTCAGCAAGTCGCATCTGGGAGATTCCGGCTCTCAATCTGAAACGCCTTATCAAGGCTCCGATTATCCTTCTGTATCTTATCATAGATAAAGAATTATGTTACTAAAATCCTGTTCTGTCCACCAATCATTAGTTGTGTATACTTGACATCTACAACCAGCAGTTGTATAAAATTATTAATGCTCCGTGTCCTGGTGGTTGATGATGATCTCGTTATTGTTAAGCTTTTAAGGGAAGCCCTCGATCTTTCAGGGTTTCATGTAAGCACTGCCACCAACGGACTTTCTGCCATGGAGATCCTCAAGAAAGAGGATTTCGATATCCTCATTACAGATTGTGAGATGCCTGGCATGGATGGTGTGAGATTCACATCCATGGTCCGATCCATAAGTCCAGGTTTAATAATAATAGGGATGAGTTGTGACGATAAAAAAGAGGATTTTCTTAAGGCAGGAGCAGACCTCTTTATCCTGAAGCCTTTTTCCTTGGGAGATATTCTGAATGTATTAAAAGACTTCTCAGGCTGATGGCCTCTTTCTTGCCTTTTTTATCTTTCTCTTCTTGATAAAGTCATCGGGATCTGGTTTGAAGCCATCAGGAGGAAGTTTTATCTCCTGGCCAGGCCTGAGACCTGCTTTCTTTATCCCAGGATTGAGATTATATATTGCAGCTACCGGCAGTCTGTACCTCTTTGCTATACTCGAGACAGTCTCTCCCCTTTTAATCTTATGGACCCTGAAGGAAAACCTCTTATTCTTTGGAATCTCCGAGAGATTTTTTAAGAATAGATCCTTCTTATCAGCAGGTATCCTTATTGTATAGGTTGGTTCGTCAGGAGGTGTGCACCATCTCTTTAACTCTGGATTGAGGGCCTTTATAGTCTCGAGATCTGTCTCAGCAGCACGGGCTATAACCTTAAGATCCACAGGGGATTCTATCTCGACCTCTGTGTAGTTTATAGGTTTCTGGTATTTAAAATCATCAAAGCCATATTTCTGGGGTTCAAGGGCAATGAGACTTGCTGCGATGAACTTTGGGACATACTCCCTTGTCTCCCTGCGAAGCTTCTTTGTTTCAAGAAGTAGCCCCCAGTGGTCATCAGTCTTTCTCTTCCTCAGGGCCTTCATAACCCTTCCTTCTCCTGCATTATAGGCTGCCAATGCAAGATGCCATGAATTAAACATCTCATAGAGGTCTTTAAGATATCGTGCAGCAGCCTCTGTGGATTTTACGGGGTCCCTTCTCTCGTCGACCCACCAGGTTATCTTCAGGCCATATCTCTTTGCAGTAGAGGCAATGAATTGCCATGGTCCAAC
>CAMTWD010000053.1:0-5186 GCA_947085365.1 uncultured Nitrospirota bacterium
ATGTAGTATTCCTGCCCTTCAGACCATCAATTATAATCGTGTTTGATGAAGGTTCCTATTCCTACAGGCAGGAGGAGACCCCTTCTTTTAATGCAAGGGATGTGGCAGTAATGAGGGCCTATCTTGAGGGATTTCCTGTCTTCTTGGTCTCAGAACACCCCTCCCTGGAATCCTTTTACAATGCCCGGATAAATAAATATAAATTAATAGACCTGAGGGACTCTAAGAGGATTACTGTGAGGATCAATAGAATCAGGAGGCCCTCTCAGGGGACCTTGAATATATTACCAGAGGGACTCTTAAAGAAGATAGAGGGGTATGTAAAGAGGAATGAAAGGGTCTTTATAGAGATGCCAAGGACGGGTTATTCCACGATCTATTGCAGGGATTGTGGAAGGGTTTACCGATGCGAGTGCGAGGGTGTATTTGTCTATTATAAAAAGGAGAATCTCTTAAGATGCCGGCTCTGTGAAAAGGAGATAAGCCCTCCCGATACATGTCCCTACTGCAGGGGATTGGCCTTGGAATTCCGGTCAGCAGGTATTGAAAGGGTAGGGGAGATACTTAAAGAGAGACTTTCTGAGTCATCCCTGAGACTCATAACCCTCTCCAGCTCGGCCCGTGGTCTCCCGGAGGAGGAAGAAGGGCTCCCTATGGCAGGGTTTTCCCTCGCTGTCATGATTGATGCCGATATAATCCTCAACATGCCTGATTATAAGGCCTCTGAAAGACTCCTTCATGAGGTCTATTATCTTAATGAGATCGTCAGGCCTGGAGGTGAGATATTGATACAGACGAGGATGCCTGAATATGAGATTTTTAAATATCTAAGAACCCTTGATTATACAGGTTTTGCCCTTCAGGAATTGAAGACAAGAGGAGAACACAGCCTTCCTCCCTATTCGAGATTTATAGTATTAAGGCTCTTTTCTAAAAAGGAGATAGATACAGAGCAGATACAGAGGAGATTGAGGGTACTCCCGTTGATCTCCTTAAGAAATCTGGTTTTAAAGAGGAGGAAGAGGGGTGGTCCATTTCAATCAGCCTTCCTTCTGAGATTTCCGAGGGGCACAGATCTTCAGGCCCTTCAGGAGATTCTCCTTTTATTAAGAAGGGAAGGGATAGAGGTGAGGGTAGAGGCAGACCTTTTATAAATTCTTAAGATTCCTGTATCCCGCAAGAACCTTCCTGGCCTTTTCTATATCAGCCCTTATAGCCCTTGAGAGTGCCTCTGGTCCTGAAAATCTTTTTTCATTTCTCAATCTCTCGATAAAGTATACCTTAATAGGTTGATTCAGTATATCCTTGCTGAAGTCAAGGATATGGACCTCGAGGGTCGATTCTTTATTTCCGAATGTGGGATTTGTCCCAATATTCATCACTCCATTATGGAGTTTATTCCTCGGGCTATCCTTAAGAGACTGCCCTCCAATCCATACCTTTACAGCATATACCCCCTCCTTTGGGATACACTCTGCACCTGAAAGGATGTTTGCCGTGGGAAATCCAAGGATGCTCGAGCCCCTTCCTGTACCCTTTACCACTATCCCTTCAATGCTGTAAGGCCTTCCAAGGAATTCCATTGCCTTTTTCATTTCACCCCTCTCAATCAGTCTCCTTATCCTGCTACTGCTGACGATCTCACCTTTTACCTTTACAGGATTTATAACCCTTACCCTGAATCCGTATCTCCTTCCTTCTTTCTTGAGGAGTTCTATATCCCCCTTTTTATTCTTTCCAAATCTATAATCACTTCCAATTATTAATTCTGCTATGCGAAGTTTTTCTACAAGGATCTCCTTTATAAACTCTTCTGGTTCGAGGTTTGCAAAGTCCCTGTTAAATCTTACGCATAACAATACATCAACACCAAGGGTCTTCATAATCTTTGCCTTTTCGTCACAGAGGGTGAGGAGATGGAATTCCCTTTCAGGATGAAAGAACCTTACAGGATGGGGATCAAAGGTCATCACCACTGATCTTCCCCTCAGTCTCTTTGCTGACCGAACAACCTCTCTGATAATCTTCTGATGTCCTCTGTGGACACCATCAAAGTTTCCTATTGTGAGGACAGTCTTCTTAAAAGGTTTTGTTATCTCCTCCAGTCTTTTGATCTCCACGGTTATCCCCTTTCAGTTCCTTGCTGAGTTGGTGGTAGATGGTTTTTACCTGATTAAAAAGATCTCTACCTTCCGAGTTATCTATTATAAAATCTGATGAGCTTAGCTTTTTTCTGTAGGGAAACTGGCTGTTCCATCTCTTCCGGATCTCTTCTTCTCTGATTCCTTTATCCTTTAATCTATTAATAATGGTCGTCTCATCACCATAGACAGTTATTATTTTATCAAAGCGGTTCTGGTAACCCCTCTCAAACAGGACCGGGACTTCTATGATGACAACCCTCTTACCCTCCAGAGTAGATATTAATCTCTCTATCTCTTTAAATACACGAGGATGGATTATATCCTCAAGCTTTATCCTGAGATAGGCATCCTTGAAGATAAGATCTGCAATGGCCTTTCTATCTACCTCACCATTCTCCGTGAAGACCTCATCTCCAAGGAGCTCCCTTATCTCCTTTTTGATATCCTCCTCTTTAAGGAGCTCCCTTATTATCTCATCGGAATTTATTGTAAAGGCCCCCATCTCTTTAAAAAGATTTAAGATATGGCTCTTTCCAGAGCCATAATTTCCTGTAAGGCCCACCACTATTGCCTTTTCTGACCTCATTCCTTTACAGGTCCAAGGAGGGTAATGGCGAATCTATCCCTCTGGACGATCCTCTCCAGAAAATCCCTAATGTCAGATAGGGTTATGCCTTCTATCTTCTTGATGGTCTCCTCAATGGATATGTATCTCTTGTAATAGATCTCCTGTCTTGCCAGATAGGTCATGGTGCTCCCTGTAGATTCAAGGCCAAGTATCATATTGCCCTTTATCTGATCCTTTGTTTTTCTGAGTTCCTCTTCTGTAATGGTATCCTTCAGCCTTGTGAGCTCTTCAATTATAAGGTCAATGACCTCCTGATATCTCTTTTTTGATGTCCCGGCATAAACTCCCCAGAGACCTGTGTCGAGGTATCCCTGAACGAAGGAATATATGGAATAGGCAAGCCCTCGTTTTTCTCTTATCTCCTGGAAGAGTCTTGAACTCACACCCCCGCCAAGGATGGCATTTACTATTGAGAGATGGTATCTGTAAGGGCTTGATAGTTCTGGTGCCTTTACACCGAGACAGAGGTGGACCTCTGAGAGGTCCTTTTTGTGGACATTCTTTTTGTAATTAAATTCAGGGGTAATGATCTCGGGTGGATCAGAGCCTTCGTTCATGGTCCCGAAATACCTGTTCAGGATTGAAAGAAGTATTTTAAAATTAAAATTCCCTGCACAGGAGATGATGATATCCTTTGTTCCATAAAACCTCTTTTTGTAATTAAGAAGCCTTTCCCTTGTAAAGGTCTTTATCGTATCCCTTCTGCCGAGGATTGGCTGACCAAGTCCTGAATCATCCCAGACTGTCTGGTGGAAGAGGTCGTGGATGTAGTCATCAGGGGTATCCTCGACGAGTTTGATCTCTTCCTTGATAATGGATTTCTCCTTTTCTATCTCCTCTTCAGGGAAGAGGGCATTCAGAAATATATCGCTCAGCAGTTCTATGCCCTTTTCAAGAAACTGGTCAAGGACCCTTATATAAAAGGTGGTTGTCTCTTTTGAGGTAAAGGCATTCAGCTCCCCACCCATGGAATCTATCTCCATGGCAATCTCCTTCTGTGAACGGTTTGTTGTCCCTTTAAAGAATAGATGTTCAAGAAAGTGGGAGATACCATTTTCATGGGGAGCCTCAAATCTTGAACCTGTCTTCACCCATATCCCTATGGATACAGATCGAAACTCCTTCATTACTGCCATCACAACAGGTATCCCATTACTGAGGTATGCCTTCTTGAATTCCATGCTGCATGCTCCTTTTAAAGGCCTAAGAGTAGAATAATAGTTTAACAGATTTGCCTTAGGGAAGGGGCTTCAGATTATCAAGAAAGCCTAAAAAGGAGATAAGTCCTTCTATTTATTGAATTTTCTAAGAGGCCTTCAACATCCTTTATAAAGAAAAGAGATCTAACTCCCAGCTATAATTTATCTTTTTACAGGCCTTCTAATAGGGACTTCCTCCCTTACAACCTCTTTTCTGCTCAATTTCACCCTGCCCTGGCTGTCTATCTCGGTAACCTTTACAAGGACCTCATCACCCTCCTTCAAGACATCTGAGACCTTTGATATCCTTCGATGGGATATCTGGGATATGTGGAGTAAACCCTCAGTGCCTGGTAATATCTCCACAAAGGCCCCGAAATCCACTATCCTCTTAACCTTCCCCAGATATACCTTTCCAACCTCAGGCTCTTCGACAATACCTTTTATTATCTCTATTGCCTTTTTGGCAGATTCCTCATTGGTGGCAGCTATATTGACAATCCCTGAATCCTCAATCTCTATCTTTACCCCTGTCTGTTCAATAATACCTCTTATAACCTTACCACCTGTGCCAATAATATCTCTTATCTTGTCCTGTTTTACCTGGATAGTGTAAATCCTTGGTGCATTTGGTGCCAGGCTTTCCCGTGGAGCAGAGATGACCTCTGACATCTTTTCAAGTATGTAGAGTCTGCCCCTCCTTGCCTGTTCAAGGGCCTCTGACATAATGGCCTTTGATACGCCTCCGATCTTTACATCCATCTGGAATGCCGTTATCCCATCCTTGGTGCCAGTTACCTTAAAATCCATATCTCCAAGATGGTCTTCCAGGCCAAGGATATCTGTCAGTATTGTATATCTATCCTTCTCTGTTATGAGACCCATGGCAATGCCCGCTACAGGGGCTTTTATCGGTACACCAGCATCCATGAGTGCCAGTGAACCAGCACAGACAGTTGCCATGGAGGATGAACCATTTGATTCGAGGATATCGGAGACAACCCTTATGGTGTAAGGAAAGGACTCCTTTGGAGGGATTACAGGTTTCAGGGCCCTTTCAGCAAGGGCTCCATGACCGATCTCCCTTCTGCCCGGTGACCTGAGGGGTTTTACCTCTCCGACACTGAAGGGAGGGAAGTTGTAATGGAGCATAAAGGACTTATAGGTCTCTCCTTCAAGGCCATCAATCTTCTGCTCATCTTCATGGGTTCCCAG
>CAMTWD010000054.1:0-7796 GCA_947085365.1 uncultured Nitrospirota bacterium
AAAAAACAGGCTTAAGGCTGAAGACGATAGGCTGAAGTTAAAGACAAAATAGGCTGAAGGCGATGGGCTAAAGATAGGCTGAAGGCGATAGGCTGAAGTTAAAAAATAATTTTTGTCTTTTTTTCTTTTTTCTTCAGCCTTCAGCCTAAAGCCTTAAGCCTAACTTTGGGCAGTGGTAGGGAGTAGAAAATAGGGGCTTGAGAGGACTAACAATTTTCTCTCTCTATTTTTCGGCTTCAAGCAAAGAGAAAGATACTTCTCATGCTCAGAGGGCCTGATATCAAGCTGAAGGCGATAGGCTAAAAATTAATAAAATTGGAGTAACAGTTTCTCAATTACAGAGGGATTAAATTCTTGTTTTGTAAGAGGTCTTTCTTTTAATACAGGGATCTGTTCTTCAAAGACTGGACGATCGGTTTTATATATTACTCCTATTGGAATTTTATCGCCCCATTCAAGGGATTTTTGAAATGCCAATATTCTGTCTTGAGGATCATGACTGTCATCAAGGTGATAAACCCGCTGTTTATACCATTCAAATGTATTGATTTTGTTAAAACTTATGCAGGGTTGAAGAATGTCAATCAGGGCAAATCCCCTATGGGTTACAGCCTCTTTTATAAGCCCTTTCAGATGTTCAATCTCACCGGCAAATCCCCTTGCAACAAAACTGCAGTTTAGAGCAATTGCTAAACTGAGCGGATTGAATGGCTCGGAAAAGACTCCAAAGGGCTGTGTTTTTGTAATCATCCCCTTCATTGTTGTGGGAGAGGCCTGTCCTTTTGTAAGTCCATAAACCTGATTATTATGAACAAGGAGTTTTATATCTACATTGCGTCTTATCGCATGGATCAGGTGATTTCCCCCTTCTCCATAACAATCCCCATCACCTGCAACAGCAAATACCTTAAGCTCATGATTCGCAAGTTTAATACCTGTTGCAACAGGAAGGGTCCTGCCATGAAGGCCATTAAAGGTATTACACCGAGTATAATGGGGAAACTTTCCTGCCTGACCAATGCCAGATACGATGACGAATTGATGAGGTTCAATCCCGAGCTCAACCATTGCCTCGTTAAAGGCTTTTAAAATAGGGAAATTCCCACATCCAGGACACCATGCAGGCCTTCTTCCTTTAAAATCATTTAAGGTAGGCATAGATCTTCTCCTTTAATTCATCCACTGTAAAAGGTCTTCCATCAAAACGGTTTATGTGATTGGTTATATTCAATCCTGTCTCCATCCTGATCAGTCTTGCAAACTGGCTTGTTGCATTCTGTTCGATGTTTATCAGGACTTTAGCTTTCTTTAATGTATTTAACCAGCTTGGATCTTCACTAAAAGGATAGAGTTCACTAAAATGAATCATGGAAATCCTGTACTTTTCAAGAAGTTCGTCCACCACCTCCTTTACAATTCCATACATAGAGCCCCAGCAGATCAAGACTATCTCAGGATTCTTCTCTCCATGAAAAAAGGGGGGTTCAATCTCCTTCTTTATAAGTGGCATCTTTTTAAAAAGCCTTTTTTCAACCATCTTTATCCTTGTCTGAGCATCTTCAATTATATGGCCCTCCTCATCATGTTCGTCACTATCAGTTACAACAAGATTCTTGGAATCCCCTGGAATTCCAAGGGGTGATATTCCTGTCTCAGTAAAGGCGTGTCTTTTATAATCTTTTATATTTTGAAATTCCTCTCCCCTTATTCTGTAATCAACATACCTTATTCTTGCCAAATCAAAATTATCAAAACTCCATTGCGAGTCTGCTAAATATTGATCTGTGAGAATAATCACCGGAACCTGATACCTTTCAGCTATATCAAAGGCTTTGTTTGTTAAATAGAAGGCCTGTTCAGGTGTACCAGGTGCAAAAATTACCTTTGCAAACTCACCATGACCTGCATAAAGGGCATATAGGAGATCTGCCTGCTCCGTCCTTGTAGGAAGTCCTGTGGCAGGACCAGGTCTTTGGGCTAAGGCAATAACAATAGGGGTCTCGGTCATCGCAGCCAATGACAGACCTTCCACCATAAGGGCAAATCCTCCTCCAGAAGTTGCAGTCATGGCCCTCACTCCTGCAAAGGAGGCACCCAATGCCATGTTTATTGCAGATATCTCATCTTCTGCCTGTTCAACCACTATTGCAAACTCCTTTGCATGTTCTGCAACGAAGTTGAAGATACCCGTTGAAGGTGTCATGGGATATGCAGAATAAAACTTCAATCCAGAGGCAATTGCACCAGCTCCTATTGCCTCGTTTCCAGTAATAAGCATCTTTGGCCTATCAAATGAAGAAAGCATAAAGGAGCATCTCAAACATCCTCTTCTGGCAAATTCATAACCAGCTTTAGCACATTCAATATTTGACCTTATAACTGTCTCACCCTTTTTACTGAAGGCCTTTTCTATTGTCTGATACATAATCTCAGGATCCATTCCGAGCATTCCCAAAACAGCTCCAACTGCCACAGTATTTGCCATTATTCTATTTCCTCCATAAGTCTGGGCAAGATTCAACAAAGGCACTTCAAGAAAGTTCGGCCTGTCAATCTTTTCTTTAAGCATCTCACTATCATAAAGAACATGTCCGTCATCGGAGAGCTCTTTTTCATGTTCTATGATGCTTTCTCTGTCAAGGGCTACGAGGATGTGAACCTCACTGCGGGATGCGGTAACAGGTCTTTCACTAACCCTTATCTGATAAAAGTTATGCCCACCTCGAATCCTTGACTCATAATCCTGATGGGTAAAGACATAATACCCTGCCCTTGTAAATATATGGGCCAGGGTATCTCCCACGGTCTGGATACCCTGGCCAGCCTCACCACCTATCTTTATTGTGTAATCCATCATGTTGGTGTAACACCATGTTTAACAATATTAATCAATGTCTCATCAGGTTTTGGTAATCCAGCAAGTTTCCATGCAATAAGGGGATCTATAAATCTCTCTGCAATGCAACCTTTGGGTTGATTCACATTTTTGCATACCGAATTTAAAATCGGAAAGTAATTGTAGGTTCTGTAATACTCCCTTATAAATTTCAAAATATCAAGTTGCTCTTTTGAAAGCACTCCCAATCCTTCCCTTTCTGCAAGAACCTGGGCAACCTCTTCATTCCAGTCATCGAAACTTTTAAGATATCCATCTTTATCAATTGCAACCTTGATCTCTTTGTACTTGTATACTGCTACCTCCTCTGGTTTGCCCCTTTCAAAACCTTCTTTTTCTTCTATATTTTTTATAAACTGCCCAACCTGAACTCCAAGATACACACATTTTACATTATTCATACATTCGTCAGCGTCCTTTTTATCAAGATAGGTAATAAGCTCATCTGTACCCTTCTGGAGTCTTATCACATAGGATTGTTTCTCTTCGCTGTAGTAAATGGTGATATGGAAATCTTTCTCTTTAATCTCTGGATACATCTCTAAAATCTTGTTTTTCAAGTCTTCAATTGTGTAAGCCATAATTCACCTCCTCTCTTTAAACTTAGCATATAGAAAAGAGTACCAAGTTAAACCAAGAAAGTCAACCAGAGACCTTGGTCAATTTAAATCCACTATTGTTTATCCTTTCTTCAGCCTTAACCACGGATTGACTGCGTTCTTGACAAATTTTAACTATCGATTTTATCATTAAAGCATGAATATACTCTTTTTGTTATGTCTGACTATCTTCTTCTTTATCCTTGCTTACAGGCTTTATGGAAGGTATATAAGCAAGGTATTCAATGAGGATGATTCAAATCCCACACCTGCAAAGGCCCTTCTTGATGGACTTGATTATGTCCCTTCAAAGACCTCTGTAGTCTTCTCCCATCATTTTGCTTCCATTGCGGGTGGAGGTCCGATTATAGGAGCAACAGTGGCACTCCTTTATGGCATTTATCCCACCTGGCTCTGGATACTCCTTGGTGGAATATTAATAGGGGCTGTCCATGACTATACCTCCCTTTTTGTAAGCATGAGGGAAAAGGGAAGGTCAATGGCTGAGATTGCAAGAAAGACAATGGGAACACCTGGATTTGTCCTGTTTATACTCTTTACGCTCTTTCTCGTTATTCTTGTCTGTGCGGCCTTCCTCAGTCTTACAGCCACTGCCCTTACATCAATGGTGAGCCTTAAGATCCTTCAACTTCCAGAGAACCAGCACATTTTAAAGACGGTTATTGATCCAAGATCAGGAGAGATAAAGGCAGTTATAGGTGGTGTGGCCTCAACATCTGTAATAATTATTACAGCCTTTGCACCTCTTCTGGGATGGCTGATTGTAAAAAGGGGGGTAAAAACAGTCTATGCCGCCATCCTTGCAATTGTTGTAGCCTTTGGATCTGTTCTTGTTGGCCTTAACTATCCTGTGAACCTTCAGCCTGAGACATGGATGGTCCTTCTCTCTATTTATTGCTTTTTTGCCGCTGCCATCCCTGTATGGATTATCCTTCAGCCAAGGGATTTTATAAATTCCTTCATACTTTATGGAGGCCTTTTAATAATTATTACTGCAATTATATCAGGAGGGCTTAAGGGTATGACCCTTCAGGCTCCTGGACTTAATATTGCTGAGGGTAACTCAAGGCTTGGACCTCTCTGGCCCATCCTCTTTATTACCGTTGCCTGTGGAGCCATTTCAGGATTTCATAGCCTCGTAGCAAGTGGAACTACATCAAAACAGGTTCAGAAGGAGTCGGATGCAAAAAAGATCGGTTACGGAGGTATGCTCCTCGAGTCCCTCCTTGCAGTCTCTGTACTGATTGCCGTAGCCTCGGCTCTATCCTTTAAAGATTATTTGAATATAGTATTTCCTGATCCAGGTACTGGAAAGTCAAATCCTATCCTTGCCTTTTCCCTTGGCACAGGTCTTCTCCTTGAAAAGGCAATAGGAATACCTGTCTATATTGGAACGATCTTCGGTATCATAATGGTTGAAGGATTTCTTGCCACAACCCTTGATACCTCCGTGAGACTTGGCAGGTATCTGTTGGAAGAATTGTGGAAGGTGCTCCTCAGGGATGTCCCATCAATCCTCAGGTCACCAAATATAAATGGAGGTATTATTGTGGTCATCATGTTTGTCCTTGCCTATAAACAGGGTTTTCTCTTAATCTGGCCCATCTTCGGATCAGCAAATCAGCTCCTTGCAAGTCTTGCCCTGATAGCTGTCTCTGTATGGCTTGTCAATAAAGCACGGAGGAGCCTCTTTACACTATTGCCCGCTATATTTATGATCGTTACAACCATTGCATCCCTTGTATACCTACTTATCACAAAATATATTCCCTCTGGCAACCATACCCTCTCAGGGTTTGCCATGGCATTGATCCTTCTTGCCCTTGGTGTTGCAGGTATCGCTGTAAAGAATCTTGTAGGTTATATGAATGGTGCAAAGGAAGTGAGTAAAGGAATTGCAAAAGACCCCTTACTCAAAAATTGATTGTTCCCTTTGCCTCCTGCCAGAGTCGTTCCATCTCCTCAATTGTCATATCTGATAGAGATCTTCCCTTTTCCTTTGCTTTCATCTCAATATATCGGAATCGAGATATGAACTTGCTTATGGTCTTTCTTAAGGCCTCTTCAGGATTTACCTTCAGAAACCTTGCTATATTCACAAGGCTGAAAAAGATGTCTCCCAGTTCATCCTCAATCTCTGCCCTGTCTCCTTTCTGGATAGCTGAGCGGAATTCCCTTAACTCCTCCTCCAGTTTTTCAAAGACCTCATCGATATTCTTCCAGTCAAATCCCACCTTGGCTGCCCTTGATTGGACCCTGTGGGCCTTCATCAAGGCAGGAAGTTCCTTTGGGATACCCTCAAGGATTGATTCCCCCTGTTTACCTTCTTCCCTTTTTCTATCCTCCCATTGTCTGAGCACCTCCTCAGGTGTCCTGTAATTTGCCTCTCCAAAGACATGGGGATGTCTTGAGACCATCTTATTGGATATATGATCTATTACATCCTCTATTGTAAATTCACCCCTCTCCTTTGCTATCTCGCACTGAAAGATGATCTGGAAAAGAAGATCGCCCAGCTCCTCTTTAATCTTCTCAGGTTTCTCTTCCTCTATTGCCTCTAAGGTCTCATAGGTCTCCTCAAGTAGATAGGGTTTAATGGATTCCCTTGTCTGTTCCCTGTCCCACGGACAATCTCTCCGGAGCCTCTCCATAATCTCAATCAGTCTCGCAAAACCTTTATGCCGCAACATATCCTGCGAATCTCCTTGACCCACCTAAAAGAAGATTCCTCATTCCCTCTATTTTACCAGATTGGATAAAAACTGTCTGGGCTACCGGTTGCTATCCCCAAATATTAGAGAGTGCACTTTTCTGTTATAATTAATTCATGCCGGTTAGACTGATTATGTTTGATCTGGACGGAACCATTGTGGATTCAAGGATTGATATAACAGAGGCCATAAATTATGCAGTAAGGGATTATGGTCTCGGTCCCTACAGTGTAGAAGAGATAAGCTCAATGGTGGGCAGGGGTATCACAAGACTCATAGAAGACCTCATGAGACCACATCCTCATGTCCCAGTGGAGGATATAAAAGAGAGATTCCTCTTTTACTACGAGAGGCATCTTACAGATAACACAAGACCCTATCCAGGGGTGAAGGATGTCCTTGAGGAATTGAGGGATTATAAAAAGGCAGTTGTATCAAATAAGAGGGAATATCTCTCAAAAAAGACCCTTGAGGAACTGGGGCTTCTGGAATATTTTGATCTTGTTATGGGAAGTGATAGTGCTCCACAGAAGAAGCCTTCACCTGATCCCCTTCTAATCGTACTTAAGAGATTCAATATCCCTGCCGATGAGGCCGTGATGGTTGGAGACAGTGACCTTGATATAATGGCTGGCAGAGGTGCTGGAGTAAAGACTATTGCTGTTTCATATGGTTACAGACCGAGGGAGGTCCTTTCAGACGCAGATTTTATAATTGATAATATTAGAGACCTGCCTCCACTTATAAAAAGGCTCGAAAAATAGACCACTTGATTAGCGCTTTTAAAGGCATTTTAAAAGCCCTCTAAAGCAGCAAGCCGAGAGATTTTGTTCTGTATTTTGTTTTTGCTGACTTTTACCGTCTCAAAAATCTCTAAAATTACCTTCTCCGGACGCACCACTCCATCTCGTTTATTAAATCCTGCCCTTAATCCCCTGTTTTTTCTGTCACCTCCGTATTGCATCAGACTTAAGGGCCTTATGTATTGCCATGCCTTCAGCCCCCTGTTTGAGCCAGGTACGGGCATGTGCTTGTTTATTATATCTCCAATCTTCATCGCCTTCATGAATCCGTCAAACATTATGAGTCCAGCCCTCGCCGTTACTTTGTCTTCCGACCTCTCAATCTTGTTGCATTCCAGCAGATTTTGTTTTATCATATCTTTAACCCCTTTCTGGTTTTTTTGTTTAACCATTGTGGTTATATTTTATATCACCACAAATCATTAAACCAGAAGGAGTTTTGCTTTTGGGGCGGAGGGCTATGTTTATTTCGGGGATACAATGGCCTAACCAACGACCTAATGGGAAATTTTAAAATAGTAACCACCTCGGACAAGCCCCTTGACTTTTAATGTAACAAATGTTACATTATGTTATATATGTTACAAAAAAATCACAGCAGAAGATGGCTCTTATTTTTCTACAGCATTCCTTCAAGACCTGTCAGCAGGAGGATGAAGATATGGAGGAGGCTTCTTAAGGCCGGGGCAGTACAGATTAAAGGTGCTGTTTATGTGCTTCCATACAGTGAGGAAAACTTTGAGTTGTGTCAGTGGTTTGTCTCTGA
>CAMTWD010000055.1:0-7404 GCA_947085365.1 uncultured Nitrospirota bacterium
AGAAGGTCCCGCAATTATTGCAGGTAAGAAGTGTGATAGGGACTCCCCACGAACGCTGTCTTGATATGCACCAGTCAGGCCTCTTTAAAACCATATTATAAATCCTGTCTCTTCCCCAGGAGGGAATCCAATTTACCTTCTCTATCTCCCTCAATGCCCTTTTTCTGAGATCATTCACATCCATCGATATAAACCACTGTTCCGTTGCTCTGAAGATAATGGGCCTTTTACATCTCCAGCAATGGGGATAGGAATGGGTGTAGCCCTCTTTATAAAGAAGGGCACCTCGCTCCTGAAGGATCCTGACAATCTTCTCATTTGCCTTAAAGACAAATTCACCTTTTAAGTCACCTGCCTCATCTGTAAAATTTCCCTTAGCATCAACAGGTGCATAAACAGGAAGGTTATATCTCAGGCCAACCTCGTAGTCCTCCTCGCCATGACCGGGTGCAATATGGACTGCCCCTGTTCCCTCTTCAGTACTCACAAAATCGGCAAGCACAACAGGGCTCACCCTCTCCAGAAAGGGATGAGATGTCCTGAGTCTCTCAAGGCTTGAACCCCTGATCTCAAAGAGAGTCCTTCCCTTAAGCTGGAGCTTCTCCCTTTTATCCTCTGAAAGGGAGGAGGCAAGTATAAAGATGGAATTATCCTTTTCAATACCAGCATACTTGATATCAGGATGAAGGGCAATGGCAAGGTTTGCTGGGAGTGTCCAGGGAGTTGTTGTCCAGATCACAATATAGATAGAGCGACCCTTAAATTCAGGAAAAAATCTCTCCACATCCTCATCAATTACCCTGAAGCCTACATAGATAGAAGGCGATTCCTTATCACTGTATTCCACCTCTGCCTCTGCAAGGGCAGTAACACAGGAAGGACACCAGTGCACAGGCTTTCTACCTTTATAGACATTCCCTTTTCTGACAAACTCAAAAAACTCTCTAAGGATGGCTGCCTCATATTCAGGGTTCATTGTAAGATAAGGCCTTTCCCAATCTCCAAAGACACCAAGCCTTATAAACTCCTCCCTCTGGATATTCACAAAACCTTCTGCATAGTCTCTGCAGAGTGCCCTTTTCTCAAGGATGCTGATATCGGACTTCCTCTCACCGAGATTTTTATCCACCTGAAGTTCGATGGGAAGTCCATGACAGTCCCATCCAGGGACAAAGGGTGCGTAGTATCCCTTCATGGTCTTGTACTTTACGATTATATCCTTGAGGATCTTATTCAGGGCATGACCCATATGGATATGACCGTTTGCATAGGGAGGCCCATCATGGAGGATGTAGCTCTTTGACCTATCCCTTTCCTGAAGCCTTTCGTAGATCCTCCACTCCTTCCAGAATCGGAGGATCTCCTTCTCACGTTCGGGAAGGTTTGCCTTCATGGGAAAATCTGTCTTTGGTAGATTAAGGGTCTCGCGGTAATCCACAGGTATTCCTGCCTTAAGTCTCTAACCTTCTCTTCATTGCAAGTTTATTTAAGCCATTAATATAGGCCTTTGCTGATGCAACTATTATATCTGTATCAGCTCCCTGACCCCTTACAGTTCTTCCATCCTCTTCAAGTGTTACGGTCACCTCACCGAGGGCATCCGTCCCCCCTGTGATCCCTTTCACCTCAAATCTCAGCAGACTGCTCTTCGTCTCTGTAATGGAGGCAATAGCCCTGTAAACTGCATCAACCGGTCCATCACCCTGCTCCGTCATCTCAACAATCCTATCATTCACAGAGAGGACCACCCTTGCAGTGGGCTTCACATTAATACCACTGGTTACAGAAAGGTCAATAAGCCTGAAGACCTCTGGGACCTTTGAGACCTCCTCAGATACAAGGGCCTCTATATCTTCATCAAAGATATACTTTTTCTGGTCAGCCAGCCTCTTGAATCTCTCAAAGGCCTTGTTTAACTCCTCCTCCGTCAATCTGTATCCCAGCTCCTCAAGCCTTGCCTTAAAGGCATGTCTACCTGAATGCTTTCCGAGGATCAATTTGGATTGAGGAATGCCCACATCCTCTGGTCTCATTATCTCATAGGTGGAGCGCTCCTTGAGGAAACCATCCTGGTGGATACCAGCCTCATGGGCAAAGGCATTGGCACCAACAATTGCCTTATTTGGCTGGACAACCATACCTGTAATCTTTGAGACGAGTCTGCTCGTCTTGTATATCTCCTGTGTGACGATCCTTGTATCTGCTTCAAAAAATCTGGGTCTCGTCTTTAAGGCCATAACAATCTCTTCCATCGCAGCATTTCCTGCCCTCTCACCAATACCATTTACAGTACACTCCACCTGACCTGCTCCCTTAAGAATTGCCGTAAGGGAATTGGCAACAGCAAGACCCAGGTCATTGTGGCAGTGGACAGAGATAACTGCCTTGTCTATATTCGGCACACGGTTTCTTATATATTCAATAAGCTCACCAAACTCCTGGGGAATGGCATATCCAACTGTATCAGGTATATTTACTGTAGTGGCTCCTGCATCAATAACAGCCTCAAGGATCCTGCAGAGATAGTCCCAGTCAGAACGGGTGGCATCCTCTGCTGAGAATTCTACATCATCGGTATACTGTCTTGCCCTCTTCACTGCCCTGACAGCAGCCTCGAGAACGGCCTCCCGGCTCATCCTCAACTTATACTGAAGGTGTATGTCTGAGGTGGCAATAAAGGTGTGGATCCTCCTCTGAGGTGCTGGACTGAGGTCCTCTGCTGCCCTCTCTATATCTTCATCCCTTGCCCTGGCAAGACCTGCTATTATAACGCCCTTTATCTCCTGACTGATCCTCCTTACTGCCTCAAAATCCCCTGGTGATGCCATGGGAAATCCTGCTTCTATTATGTCAACGCCAAGCCTCTGAAGCTGATGAGCGACAATAACCTTCTCCTCCACATTCATGGAGGCCCCTGGTGATTGTTCTCCGTCTCTAAGGGTTGTATCAAATACCTTTATTATTCTCATCTTTCTTCCTCTTGCCTTTTAAGAATAAAAGTATATTTTCAATTATACCAATAAGAAGGTAGCCCATTGCAAATATGAAGAGTGTTACCGGTGGGTGAATGAGGATAATGAGCATAACCAGGACAAATCCTAAGAGAACCCAGAGTGGTCTCCTGCTTCTTAAATTTATCTCCTTCAGACCATGAAATCTAAGGTTACTCACCATCAGAACGGATGTGATTCCTGTAAGGATGAGGACAGGTATACTCTTTTCAGGGGGATAATCGTGAAATTCGTAATGAAATATAACAATAGAGGCCATTATGGTGGCAGCAGCAGGTATGGACATGCCGGTAAAGGGCTTGATCTCTCCTGGTGATGTCTGGACATTAAATCTTGCAAGCCTCAGGGCACCACAGACAAGAAAGAAGAAGGAAAAGGCCCAGCCCACCCTTCCAAAGTCCTGTAAAGACCATTTATAAAGAAGCACAGCCGGTGCTACACCAAAGGTGATGAGGTCAGAAAGGGAGTCGAGCTCCAGACCAAATCTTGAGGAAGAACCCGTTGCCCTTGCCACAATACCATCAAGACCATCAAATATATTGGCAAGCACTATTGCCCAGGCCCCATGGATATAGTTTCCCTTTATGGTAAGGATGATGGAGAGGAAACCAAAAAACATGCTCACAAGGGTAAGTATATTGGGAAGGATGTATATTCCTTTTTTCATCTCACCACCCTTCCTACAATGGACTCACCTGCCCTGACCCTTTCTCCTTCTCTGACTGTAAGGATTGTCTCAAAGGGAAGATAGAGGTCAACTCTTGAACTGAATTTTATAATTCCATATCTCTCACCTATCTCCAGCTTATCTCCTTCTTTCACCCTGCAGACTGCCCTTCTCGCAATATAACCAGCCACCTGCCTTACAAGCACCTCACCATAGGGTGTCTCCAGGAGCATCTCTACATTCTCATTTTTTAAAAAGGCATCATCCCTGTAGGCAGCAAGGAACCTGCCCTTGTTATGAAGAACCTTTTTTACAATTCCCTTTGAAGGAGACCTGTTTACATGGACATCCAAGGGGGACATAAAGATGCTTATAAGTTTTGTCTCCTTTTTAAGATACCTCTCTTCAAAGACCTCTTTTATAAGGATAATCCTTCCGTCAGCAGGTGCTACAAATATCCCCTCTTCTGAAGGAGGTATCCTTTCAGGATCCCTGAAAAATAAGAAGAGAAAACCAGCTACTGAGAAACTGAGGATAAAGAGAAGTTTCAGGTCTCCCAGAAGAAAGATTAAGGATAAAAAAAGGGCTCCTCCTATAAAAGGATAACCCTCAGGAGCAATCTTTATCATGCCTTAGATTTATCTACCAGTTTATCTCTCTTGAGCCATGGCATCATAGCCCTCAGCCTTGCACCAACCTCTTCAATGGGATGTGCCTCTGCCTTCTTTGTAAGGGCATTGAATACCGGTTTATTTGCCTTACATTCAAGAACCCACTCCCTTGCAAATTCCCCTGACTGAATCTCCTGAAGGATCTTCTTCATCTCTGCCCTGACAGAGCTGTTTATAATCCTGGGACCCCTTGTAAGGTCACCATACTGGGCTGTATTACTTATAGAATATCTCATGGTGCTTATCCCACCTTCATAAATGAGGTCAGCAATAAGTTTTACCTCATGGAGGCATTCAAAATAGGCCATCTCAGGGGAATAACCTGCTTCAACGAGGGTCTCATAGGCAGCAGTTATGAGGGCAGTGAGACCCCCGCAGAGAACCACCTGTTCACCAAAGAGGTCTGTCTCTGTCTCCTCCCTGAAGGTAGTCTCTATTATCCCTGCCCTTCCTCCTCCAATAGCAGAGGCATAGGCAAGGGCTATCTCCTTGGTATCTCCTGAGGGGTCCTGATGAATTGCTATAAGACAGGGCACACCACTGCCTTTTGTATATTCAGACCTCACAAGATGCCCTGGCCCTTTTGGTGCCACCATAAAGACATTTGTATCAGGTGGTGGAACTATCTGACCATAATGGATATTAAAACCATGGGCAAAGCCAAGATAGACACCCTTTTTCATGTATGGCTCTATCTCACCCTTGTAGATATCTGCCATATACTCATCAGGAAGAAGCATCATGACAACATCAGCAATCTTTGCAGCCTCTTGAGGTGTCATTACCTGAAAATCTGCCTTGGTTGCCTTTTCCCAGCTTGAACCCTTTCTCACGCCAATTATCACATCCATTCCACTCTCTCTGAGGTTCTGGGCGTGGGCATGACCCTGACTGCCATAACCCATAACAGCAATCTTCTTCCCCTTCAAGATAGAGATATTGGCATCCTTGTCATAATAGATCTTTACCATGATGACCTCCTTTATTCGATAATAGAATATCTAAAGGACACATTCGTATGTCCCTCAAGGGTCGCCTTCACAGAACAGTACTTTTCCATCGACAATTCCACCGCCCTCTTTACAGCCTCCTCTGAAAGGTTTTTACCTTTAAGCCTGAACTCTATTGTTACATCCGTAAACCTCTTGGGATGCTCCTCTGCCTTTTTTCCTTCGATTATTATCTCAAGCCCCTCAAGTTCCTGCTTCTTTTTCTTGAGGATAGAGACCACATCCATGCCAGTGCATCCACCAAGACCTATCAGAAGGAGCTCCATTGGCCTCGGTCCTGTATCCTCACCACCAAACTCCCTATTTCCATCCATAACAATGGCATGACCTGTCTCTGACTCACCCACAAACTGTAAGCCCTTAACATATGTCACCTTTGCCTTCATAATCATCTTCCTCCCTTCCCGGGTGAACCTTTTCTACCCGCAAGATCTTTATCTTGGAAATCTCAAACGAAAGATTCCTTTTCTTACCATCCACTTGATTTATATCCTAACAAAAAGCCTTATAACTTCACAAGGGTTTTGTGTTAAAATAAAAAAGGATCAGGAGGTGTTAAGAATGAAAAAAAGGGTATTACCTATCGTGATAATCTCTGCTATCACAGGTATCGTCGTGGGTTTAACCCTTGCATCCCATCTTAATATCCAGAGCCTGGGATATTCCAGCCCGAAGATCCCGAAGGAGTCTATTGATGTGCTTTCAAAGACAGGGGAGGCACTGGCTGCTGTCGTGGAGGCAGTAAAGCCTGCTGTTGTGAACATCTCCACAGTGAAGACCATAAGATTAAGGGATCCCTTTTTTGATGACCCCTTCTTCAGGAGATTCTTCGGAGAGCCCTTCGGAATCCCGAGGGAGAGAAGACAGACAGGTCTTGGATCAGGGGTGATAGTGGATCCATCGGGTTATATCCTTACAAACAATCATGTCATAAGAGGGGCTGATGAGATAAAGGTCACCCTCTTTGATAGGAGGGAATTCAAGGGCAAGATAATAGGAACTGATCCGAAGACTGACCTCGCAGTGGTGAAGATAGATGCAAAGGACCTTCCCTATATTGAGCTCGGAGATTCTGATAAGTTAAAGGTAGGTGAACTTGTTATAGCCATAGGAAATCCCTATGGACTGAACCAGACAGTGACAATGGGCATAGTGAGTGCCACTGGAAGGGCGAATGTAGGAATTGCTGATTATGAGGACTTTATCCAGACAGATGCTGCCATAAACCCTGGAAATTCTGGTGGTGCCCTTGTGAATGTGAAAGGTGAACTTGTTGGCATAAATACCGCTATATTCAGCACAACAGGGGGATATCAAGGAATAGGCTTTGCCATACCGAGCAATATGGCAAAGGCTGTCATGGAGCAGCTCATAAAGCATAAAAAGGTCATAAGGGGCTGGCTCGGCGTATCCATTCAGGCCCTTTCACCTGATATGAGGAGGCATTTTGGCCTTAAGGAAGAAAAAGGGGTCCTCATAAACCAGGTCTACGAGAATAGTCCTGCTGAGAAGGCTGGACTAAGGGAAGAGGACATAATATTGCAGTATAATGGAAAGGATATAACCGATCCCACACAGCTAAGAAATCTTGTGGCATCAACCCCACCAGGTAAGGTAGTAGAATTAAAGATATTCAGGGATGGAAGGATTATATCTCTTAAGGTCACGATTGAGGAATTACCCCAGGAGGTGGTGGCAGCAAGGGGTGAATATGATAACGCCTTAAAGGGAGTGGTGGTTCAGGACATTACACCTGAGATAAGAAGAGAGATGGATATACCCCAGAGGATAAAAGGTGTTATCGTTGCAGGTATATCAGAGGAGAGCCCTGCAGTGGGGTATCTCCAGAAGGGAGATGTAATAATGGCAATAAACAGAATAAGGATAAATAACACCAAGGATTACCACAGGGTCGTCTCACAACTCAAGGATAGTAATAATATAATGCTCTTTGTCTACCGGGATGGACAGACCTTCCATCTCACCCTTTCAATGAAATAGTATGCCCCTCTTCAGGTATGCCGGTTACAGAAAGGATGGTTCAA
>CAMTWD010000056.1:0-13214 GCA_947085365.1 uncultured Nitrospirota bacterium
CAGGAGGTATAAGGACTCGTTCAGGAAGACTTATTGATATAAGACTTCCCCTGAGGCTCAATGTTCCTGGTATGGGAAATCTCTATAACTCCCTTGCAGCAGCCTCAGTGGCCCTTTATCTGGATACACCACCAGAGAGGATTATCAGGAGGCTTCAGGAATTTACCGGGGTGAAGATGAGGATGGAGATCAGGGAGATCAATGGGATCATCTTTATTATTGATGCCTATAATGCAAATCCCGATTCCATGAAGAATGCCATAAGGGAGCTCTCGAGATTGAAGAGGACAAGGGCAATAGCAGTCCTGGGAGATATGCTTGAGCTTGGAGACTATTCAGAGGAACTCCACAGAGAGATCGGAAGATTTCTTAAGGCATCGGGTGTAGATATATTTATTGCCACTGGGTCCTTTATGAGGTCTGCCTATGAGGAGTTCATTAAAGGAAATAATAATGCCCATAGTGTAATGACAGCCTCTGAGGCAGGAGAACTCCTTTCAAGGATCCTCAGAGGAGGAGATACAGTGCTTGTTAAGGGATCAAGGGCGATGCAGATGGAGAAGGTGATCGATTACTGGATGGATAAGAGTGGGGTGGGCCATGCTGGCTGATCTCCTTTACAGTCTCAGGGATTATTTCTTCGGTTTCAATGTCTTTAAATACATAACCTTCAGGACGGCCTTGGCTATTATCACAGCATTTCTTATCTCATATATCTCAGGCCCCTATATCATAGAGAGGTTGAGGAGGTTCTCCTTCACACAGGTTATAAGGGATGACGGTCCCAAGGGTCACATGAAGAAAGAGGGGACACCTACAATGGGTGGTCTCATGATTATAGGATCTATTCTGATAACAATGCTTCTCTGGGGTGATCTTGGAAATAGATATGTTCTTATCATGCTCTTCAGTATAATGGCCTTTGGAGCTATAGGATTTTATGATGACTACCTGAAGGTGATAAAGAGAAATCCTCGAGGCCTGAGGGCCTGTAAGAAATTCGGGGCTCAGATTGCCATTGCCGGGATAATCTCTATTATACTTTATCTCAACCCGGAGGATCCCTACAAGACTGTCCTGAGTGTCCCCTTCTTTAAGAAGGTGCTCATTGACCTTGGGGTCTTTTATATCCCTTTTGCCATATTTGTGATGGTTGGTTCAAGCAATGCCGTTAATCTTACTGATGGAATAGATGGGCTTGCCATAGGACTTGTAGCCATTGCTGTTGTTGCCACTGGGGTGCTTGTCTACATCGGAGGCCATGCAGGTCTTGCAAAGTACCTTCATGTCCTTTACTTGAAGAATACAGGAGAGCTTACTGTATTCTGTGGTGCCATGCTTGGGGCAAGCCTTGGTTTTCTTTGGTTCAATGCCTATCCAGCAGAGGTCTTTATGGGTGATGTGGGTTCATTAAGTCTTGGCGGTGCCCTTGGTACCTTAGCTGTGATAACCAAACATGAGATTATCCTTGCTGTAGTAGGAGGGATCTTCGTGGTGGAGACCCTTTCAGTAATACTTCAGGTTCTTTCATATAAACTCACTGGAAGGAGGATCTTCAAGATGGCCCCAATACATCACCATTTTGAACTCTCGGGGTGGCAGGAGCCAAAGGTCATAGTGAGATTCTGGATTGTGGGCATAATGCTTGCACTCCTTAGTCTTGCGACGCTGAAGGTGAGATGATGTTGAAGTTAAAGGCTCAGGGTGAAGGATTATTCAAGGACAGGAGGGTCCTTGTAGTAGGTCTTCAGAGAAGTGGTATAGGAGCAAGCCTTCTTTTAAGCAGGCTTGGTGCAGACCTCACTGTCACTGATTTAAAGGGTGAAAAGGAGGTGGAGGACTCCGATCCAGAGGCCTTTAAGGCCTTAAAGGCCTGCGGGATGAGACTTCGCTTAGGAGGTCATGAAGAGAAGGATTTTCTGGAGACAGACCTTATTGTGATAAGTCCTGGTGTGAGGAGTGACATGCCCCTTCTTAAGAAGGCACAGGAGAAGGGCATAGAGGTGATAGGTGAGCTTGAACTTGCCTACAGGGTTGTAAGGAATGCCTTAACACCTGTAAGAAGGGATGCACCCTTTTATGCAGTGACTGGTACAAATGGAAAATCTACGGTGACGACCCTTCTGTGGCATATGCTCAGGGATGCTGGTATAAATGCCCTTTTATGTGGGAATATAGGGAAGGCAATTACGATGGAGCTGGTTGGGATAATGGATGGAAGGACCCCTCCAGCAGATGCCTTTGTTGTGGAGACCTCAAGTTTTCAGCTTGAGACGATCAAGGACTTCAGGCCTTCTGGTGCAGTCATACTCAATATAACGCCTGATCATCTGGACAGATATAATTCTATCTCTGAGTACAGAGAGGCAAAGGCCCTGATCGGTATTAATATGACGGAAGAGGACTTTCTGATCCTCAATCACGATGACCCTCAGGTGAAGGGATTGTCAGAAAGATTCAGGGCTAAGATATATTATTTCAGCAGATTCTCACCTGTGAAGGGAGTTTATCTTGACAGTTCTCTCAATTCTATGATCTTTAATCTTCCTGAGACCTTCAGCATAGGGCTTGAAGGTTTCAGACTGAAGGGTCTTCATAATATCGAGAATGCCATGGCATCTTCCCTCATGGCCATACTCTCTGGAGTTCCTCCTGATTCTGTAAAAGAGACCCTGAAGGAATTCAGGGGTCTTGAACACAGGACAGAGTTTGTTGATGAGATAGATGGTGTGAGCTATATAAATGATTCAAAAGGCACAAATGTGGGAGCCCTTATGAAGTCCCTTGAGGGATTTCAGAGGATTATCCTTATTGCTGGAGGAAGGGACAAGAAGGGAGACTTCTCGATCCTGAGGCCCCTTATTAAAGAGAGGGTAAAGGCACTGATCCTTATAGGTGAGGCAAGGGAAAAGATCAAGGATGCCCTTGGTGATCTCACCATCACCTTTATTGCCGATGATATGAGGGAGGCAGTCCTGAAGGCAAGGGAGATTGCCCAGCCTGGAGATACAGTGCTATTGAGTCCTGGATGTGCCAGTTTTGATATGTTCAGGGATTTTGAAGAGAGGGGAAGGGTCTTCAAGGATATTGTGAGGGAACTGAAGTATGATAACAGGAAGGATTGACAGGACCCTCCTTCTCATCACCCTTGTCCTTTCGATAATAGGGATAGTGGTTGTGTATAGCTCTACATCCATTGCACCCCAGACAGGGGTGCAGTCCTTCTATTATCTTAAAAGACATTTCCTCACATTCCTTTTAGGCATGATATTGCTCCTAGTGTTTACGAATCTGGGGATTAACCTTATAAGGTCAATGGCCATCCCCCTGCTGGTCTTATCTTTGATCCTTCTTTTACTCGTCTTTACAGATCTTGGTGTGACTGCAGGTGGTGCCAGGAGATGGATAAGGCTCTGGCCAACGGTCTTTCAGCCCTCAGAACTGGCGAAGCTTGCTCTTGTCCTTTTCATTTCATGGTATATGTCAAGACCGGGTTTTATACCCAACAGGCTGAAAGATCTGATCCCCCCAGTGGTTGTGATGGGAATATTTCAATTAATATTCATAAAGCAGCCTGATTTCGGTGCCTTCCTCACCCTCGGGATTATCGTCCTGGGGATGTTATTCCTTTCAGGGATAAGACTGAGATACATAGCCTTTCTTACCGTGGTCCTTATACCTGTTGTCTATTATTTAATTAAAGAGCCCTACAGATGGAGGAGGGTAACAGCCTTTCTCGATCCCTGGCAGGATCCCACAGGGAGTGGATTCCAGCTTGTGCAGTCCCTTATTGCCTTTGGGAGTGGAGGACTGACAGGGGTTGGACTTGGTGAGAGCAAACAGAAGCTCCTCTATCTCCCTTCCATACATAATGACTTTATATTCAGCCTCATCGGTGAGGAGCTTGGTTTTATAGGGGCCTCCACGGTGGTCCTCCTCTTTTTATGGCTCTTTATAAGAGGCACCTCCATTGCCAGCAGGACAAATGATCCCTTTTCATATTACCTTGCATCAGGCATCTCCCTCATGATAGGGGTTCAGGCCTTAGTAAACTTTGCTGTAGCGACAGGTCTTGCTCCTACGAAGGGACTTCCCCTTCCATTTGTCAGCTACGGAGGATCATCCCTTGTAGTAAATATGATGGCAGTGGGGATGCTTCTTAATATATCAAGGAATTCTGAATATACCGTCATCCCCTGGTGGCGAAGTAATAGTAAGAGGCGCGCAGATATAGGCATAGAAAAGAAGAAGGCCTTTGTAAGAAGATTCAGGGTTAAGGGATATCCCTCATAGTGGAGAGGGCATGAGGGTCATTATTGCAGGAGGAGGGACAGGAGGACATCTATTCCCTGGTATAGCCATTGCAGAGGCATTAAAGGAAAAGGGCGTGAAGGAGATACTCTTTATAGGAACAGAGAAGGGAATTGAGGCAAGGGTCCTTCCCAGAGAGGGATACAGGGTGGAATTTATTCGCTCCTCTGGGATAGTGGGAAAGTCCCTTCTGAAGACCGTTACAGGTGTATTTAACCTCTTTATCTCCCTAAGGGATTCTCTGAAGATCATTAAGGCCTTTTCACCGGATGTGGTTGTTGGTGTTGGTGGATATGCCTCTTTTGGCCCTGTATTTGTAGCAAGGTTCATGGGGATACCTGCAGTGATACTTGAGCAGAATTCTGTTCCAGGGCTTGCAAATAAGATCCTCTCCAGATTCGCCACGGCAGTATGTATAACCTATCACGAGGGCTTTAATTTCTTTCCTGCTTCAAAGACAGTCCTTACAGGTAATCCGGTAAGGAAGAGGATTACAGAGGGTTCAAGAGAAGGGGCACTGAGACTCTTCGGACTTTCCCTTCAGAAGGAGACAGTCTTTATCTTTGGAGGGAGTTCTGGTGCCAGGAGTATAAACAGGGCAATGATATCGGCACTTCCATACCTTATGGACCTCAGGGATTCCATACAATTTCTCCATCAGACAGGAGCAGATGACTATGAGACCGTAAGGGATGCCTACAGGAGATACAATCTTTCTGCCACTGTTGCACCTTTTATATATCAGATGCCAGAGGCCTATGCTATAGCAGATATAATAATATCGAGGGCAGGTGCCACCACCCTTGCAGAGATTACAGCCCTCGGAAAGGCTGCCATTCTTATTCCCTATCCCTTTGCAGCAGGAAGGCATCAGGAGTACAATGCAAAAAAACTCCATGAGATGGGTGCAGCCATTATGATACCTGATAATGAACTTACCGGAGAGAGGCTCTCTGTTGAGATAAAGAGGCTTCTTAATGACAGATCCCTCAGGGCAGAACTTGAGAAGAACAGCAGGGCCTTTGGCAGACCTGAGGCAGCCCAGGCAGTCGTGAAGATAATAGAGTCTGTGGTAAATCGACAAAGGAGATTTCCAGATATCCCAAGGAGCGAGAGATGATAAATCCTCATAAAAAGGGTCATCCCTTTGATTACAGAAAGATCCATCTTGTAGGTATTGGTGGTATAGGGATGAGCGGTATTGCTGAGATCCTTCATAACCTCGGTTATGAGGTGAGTGGTTCTGATATAAAGGACTCAGAAAACCTCCAGAGGCTCAGATCCCTTGGCATAAAGGTCTCTGTAGGTCATTCACCGGAGAATGTGAGGGATGCCCATGTGGTCGTTATCTCTTCAGCGGTCTCAGAGGATAACCCGGAGGTTCTCGAGGCAAGGCGGCTTCAGATACCTGTTATACCAAGGGCAGAGATGCTTGCTGAGATTGGAAGGCTCAAGTACAGTATCCTTGTGGCAGGTGCCCATGGTAAGACCACGACCACATCCCTTATAGCAAATATATTGAAGGAGGCAGGTCTTGATCCAACAGTGATAGTTGGAGGAAGGCTTACAGCCACGGGAACCAATGCCAGACTGGGGAGCGGAGACTTCCTTGTTGCTGAGGCTGATGAGAGTGATGGTTCTTTCCTGAAGCTCAATCCCACAATCGCTGTCATAACAAATATTGACAGAGAACACATGGACTTTTTCAGGGATATGGAGGCATTAAAGAAGGCCTTCAGTGATTTTGCCAACAAGGTTCCCTTTTATGGGGTGAGTGTCCTCTGTGAGGATTCTCCCCATGTGAGGGATATACTTCCTCAGATAAAGAGGAAGGTGATTACCTATGGATTATCGGGAGATTCTCAGGTGAGGGCAGAGAATGTGGGATATTCAGAAAGAGGGGGAAAGGACTATCTCTGTTTTGATATTTATTACATGGGAGATTTTAGGGGAAGATTTTCTGTTCCCCTTTCAGGGATGCACAACTGTCTTAACTGCCTTGCTGCCTATTCAGTGGCAAGAGAGCTTGAGATCGATGATGATGTGATAAGAAAGGGTCTCGAGGGCTTCAGCGGGATAAAGAGGAGGCTGGAATTTAAGGGAATGGTATCGGGTATAAGATTCTATGACGATTACGGACACCATCCCACCGAGATAAGGGCAACCCTGAGGGCTACCAAGGAGGCCCTTCTGAAGGATCGCGGAAGGGTTATCTTGATATTCCAGCCTCACAGATATACAAGGACAAGAGACCTCATGGGAGATTTTTCTGTCTCCTTTTCTGATGCTGATAAGGTCTTTCTTATGGATATATATCCTGCTGGTGAAAGGCCCATTGAGGGTGTAAGTTCAGAGGTCCTTTATAACTCCCTTGTAAAGATAATTGACAGGCAGAGTGTCTTTTACATCCCGGAACGAGAGAGGCTCATAGAGAAGGTTATGGAGGAGTTAAGGGAGTCAGATATCCTTCTCACTATGGGTGCTGGAGATGTATGGAAGATCGGGGAGGAGATCATGAAGAGAATGGGCGAGTCCTCAAAAGACCTCAAGACCCTGTAGCTACGAGTGAGGAAGATAGGGTATGCCTTTACTGGAAAGATTAAAGGATATTGAAGGTATCCAGATCCTTAAGGATGAACCCATGAGTAGACATACAACACTCAGGGTGGGTGGACCTGTACCAGCCTATATCTCTGTTATGACTGTAAGGGCACTGAGTACCTTAGTGAGGATCTTAAGAGAGGAGGCCCTCCAATACATTGTTATCGGTGGTGGAAGTAATGTTGTATGGCCTGATGAAAGGACAGAGATAGTTGTTCTTTCCCTCAATGGTCTTAGGCATATAAGAATTATTGATGAGACCACAGTCCTTGCAGGGGCTGGAGTTCCTCTTTCACAACTCGTGAGATTTACCGCAAGACAGGGGCTTAAGGGTCTTGAAGGGCTTTTTGGTATACCCGGTACTGTTGGTGGGGCCATAAAGGGAAATGCCGGGTCCTTCGGATATGAGATAAAGGATGCCCTAACCTCAGTAAGGATTATTACTCAGGAGGGAGAATTGAAGGGGATACCAAAGGAGGGGATCAGCTTCTCTTACAGAAATTCCTCCCTGAAAGAGGGTGATATAGTAGTGGAGGCCCTCTTTAATCTTAAAAGGGGTTCTCCAGAGGAGAGTACGGGATTGCTCAGGGAGTATCTCCGCAGAAAGAGGCAGTCCCAGCCCCTCGGTCTCCCTTCAGCGGGATGTGTCTTCAAGAATCCTGAGGGTGATTTTGCAGGAAGGCTTATAGATGAGGCGGGCTGTAAGGGTATGCGTTCAGGAGGTATGGAGGTCAGCACAGTACATGCGAACTTTATAATAAACAGGTCAGGTGGTAGTGCCTCTGATTTTATAAATCTCATGAAGGCCGTTCAAGAGAGGGTATTCAGAAGATTTCATATCCTCCTTGAGCCAGAGGTAAGGATAATCCCGACTGTTACTTCGCCACCGACTGTTACTTCGCCACCATGGAGGTGAAGATATGAAGATAGGTGTGTTGATGGGAGGTCTCTCTTCTGAGAGGGAGGTCTCTTTAAGAAGTGGCAGGGCTGTGGCAGGAAGTCTCAGAAGGATGGGATTTGATGTGGTGGGTATTGATCTTAGAGCAGAGAAACCAGAAATCATAGGTCAGGATGCTGATCCTGTGCCTGTAACACCTCAGGGGCTTGCGGACTTTCTCTTAAAAAACAGGATTGACTGTGTATTTATTGCCCTTCATGGTGGTATGGGTGAGAATGGTGCGATACAGGGTTTTCTTGAGGTCCTTGGTATTCCCTATACAGGTTCTGGAATTATGGCCTCAAGCCTTGCAATGGATAAATTGATCTCAAAGAGGTTGTTCCTTTCAGCAGGTCTCATGGTTCCTGAATATATTCTTCTCAGTCCTGAAGAAGGAAGGGAATCTTCTCTATCCACAGGTAGCGAAGTAACAGCTGGAGATGCAAAAGGGATGATAAGGGAGATTCTTGAGAAGATAGGTCTTCCCCTTGTGGTGAAACCAGTCCGTGAGGGTTCCAGTGTGGGAGTGAGTGTCGTGGACAGAGAATCAGATATCCTTAAGGCATTAAAGGAGGGAATGAGATACGGGGCCTGTCTTGTGGAGAGATATATTGAGGGGAAAGAGGTGCATGTGGGAATAGTGAAGAACAGGGCAATTGGTGCTGTGGAGGTGAGGCCAAAGGAGAGGTTTTACAGCTACAGGGCAAAATATACACAGGGTATGACAGACTACATTATACCTCCTGACCTACCTGAGGGATTTCTTGAAAAGGCACTTCAGGCTGGGCTCACTGCCCACAGGTCTCTGGGCTGTAGGGGTGCTACAAGGGTGGACCTTATTGTTACCTCAAAAGGTGATGTCTATGTCCTTGAAGTGAATACCATCCCAGGGATGACAGAGACATCCCTTCTGCCAAAGATAGCAGCCTCATCAGGCCTGAGTTTTGATGACCTTGTAAGGGAGATACTTTCAGAGGCAACAGTTGGTGGCGAGGTAACAGTTGGGGGTCGCACAGGGGGAAACAAAGTTTCCCCCTGTGCGACCCCCGAAGTAACAGTTGTGAGGTGTAAGAAGTGAAGAGGAGGGTCAGAAGCCTGAGAGAGATAGAGCATAAGAGGAGAGGGCGAAGTAAGAGTTGGATTCCCTATATACTGGTGGGTTTGATTCTACTCATGATATTGACCCTTCTCTCCTACAGGGCAATGAGAGGCCTATTCATCCTTGAGGATGTGGTGGTGAAGGGAAATCATATCATCGAAGCTGAGGAGGTGAAGAGACTTGCAGGACTCAGGGAGAGGACGAGCCTTCTTGATATATCCACTAAGGGGATATATCACAGACTCCTTACTTCACCCTGGATAAAAGAGGCTGTTGTGAGGAAGGAATTACCAGACAGGATAATTATATGGATTGAAGAGGCTGCCCCGCAGGCCCTTATAAAGAGGGATGGAAGGCTCTTTCTTGTAGATGAGACCGGGACTATCCTTGAGGAACTCAGTAAAAAGGTTCCTGTAATCCTTCCAGTCCTTGATATAGATTACAGGGATAAAGAGCTTATAAGGGAGGCACTCCTCTTATTGAAGACCATGAAAGAGATGAATATAACCCCTGGTGACAGTACCCTCTATTTAACTGGTTCGAGGAAAGAAGACCTCACCGTAATCTTGGCCCGGGATAGGGTGATAGGGGGGTCAGAAGGTGGCGAGGTACCAGAGGTAAAGAAGGAGAGTCCCGAAGGATCGGAGAGAATCTATATAAAGGTGGGTTATGGTCAGTATGCTGAAAAGCTCCAGAGGCTCATTGAGTTTGCACCACATATAAGAGAGAAGGGTGTAAGACCTGCGGTGATTGACCTCAGGTTTGGTGACAGGGTTATTGTGAGGGACAGGACTGATGGCTGAGCCTATAGCATGTCTTGACATTGGGACAACAAAGATCGGCCTTCTTGTTGCGAAGCCATCCCAGGGAGGACCGGAGGTCTTATCTCTTGTCTCAGGACCTTCCCGAGGTATAAGGAAAGGAAAGATAATTGATATGGCCCAGGCGAGCCTTTCCATAAAGAAGGCGGTGGTATCTGCTGAGAATATATTGAGGTCTAAGGGTTCGAGATTCAGGATCACCTCAGTCATTACAGGTATCTCAGGAGATTCTGCAGTTGTAGAGAGCAGTGGAGCTACAGGGATCGGTGGAAGGGCTGTAAAGGAGAAGGATATTGACGATGCCATAAGATCAGCAGGTTCTGTTTATATACCTGTTGAGAGGGAGATCCTTCACGCTATCGCTGTTGATTTCTCCCTTGATGGTGAACCAGGGATAAGAAATCCTGTAGGATTGAAGGGCTACAGGCTCGAGGCAAGGGTTCAGATAATTACAGTGCCCCATATAGAGATAGAGAATATCTCAGCCTGTCTTAAAGGTGCTGGTCTTAGAATGGAGCAGGTTATATTTCAGGGGCTTGCCACAGCGAGGGCTGTTTTGAAGGAGGAGGAGATGGAGGAGGGGGTCCTTCTCATCGATATCGGAGGAGGGACTTCAGAGGTGATAGTTATAAAAGGTGGGAGGCTCCTTCACAGTGCCAGACTGCCTGTGGGAGGAAACCATATAACAAATGACCTTGCCATAGGTCTTAAGGTACCCCTTCAGGAGGCTGAGAGGATCAAGATTAAATATGGTTCTGCCACCGTCAGGAACTCCTCGGAGGAGATAGAGATTGATATATCAAGAAGCAGAAGAAGGATCTATCTCAGGATTGTTGACGAGATCATCTCTCAGAGGGCTGAGGAGATCGTCTCATTAATAGAGAGGGAACTTTCAGATATAAGGTCATCAGGGATCGTGATCCCCCATGCTGTCATTACTGGTGGAGGCTCTCTTCTTCAGGGTCTTGATCTCCTCTTTGAGTCCCACATGGGAATACCTGTTAGGATAGGTTATCCATTAAATTTGCCTCAGTGGAAGGATCCCTCACTCAGTGCTGTGGCAGGTCTGGCTGAGATGGCTATGGAGGATGCTGGGAGCAGTTCAGGTAATCTTTCCACTGTTACCTCTCCACTAAGTTTTGTGAGGGATTTAATTTATAAGATAAAAAATGCCTTTAAGGGACTTCACCCCGGTTTTATTAAAAAATATAAGGGAGGTGTCCATGTTTGAACTTGAAGAGATTCTAAACACTGGAGCAAGGATAAAGGTGATAGGTATTGGAGGAGGTGGGGGTAATGCCATTAACAGTATGATAAACGCCGGTATAACAGGTGTGGAATTCATTGCTGTGAATACGGATATGCAGGCCCTCTCCCTTTCTCTTGCACCATTAAAACTTCAGATTGGTGCAAGACTCACAAAGGGCCTCGGTGCTGGGTCAAACCCCGACCTGGGCAGAGATGCTGCAATGGAGGATGCATCGAGGATTGAAGAGGTTCTTAAAGGCGCTGATATGGTATTCATAACAGCAGGTATGGGAGGGGGTACCGGAACAGGTGGGGCCCCTGTTGTGGCTGCCATAGCAAAAGAGCTCGGAATCCTTACTGTAGCTGTTGTTACAAGACCCTTTTATTATGAGGGTAAAAAGAGGATCGAGAATGCCATGAAGGGTATCGAGGCCCTGAGAAGACAGGTGGATTCCCTCATAGTGATTCCCAATGACAGGATCAGGCTCGTTGCAGAAAGGGGGATGTCTCTTACGAAGGCCTTCGAACTCGTAAATGATGTCCTGAGGCAGGCTGTCCAGGGTATCACTGATCTGATTCTGAAGCCAGGTCTCATTAACCTCGATTTTGCTGATGTGAAGACTGTCCTTACCGGAGCCGGAAAGGCTGTGATGGGAGTGGGAGTTGCTTCAGGCAAGGGCTCAGGGCTTGAGGCAGCTAAGAAGGCTGTTACGAATCCCCTCCTTGAGGATACCAATATTCAGGGTGCAAAAAGGGTCCTTTTAAACATCACGGGAGGCCCTGATATGGATCTGGATTCTGTCAATGAGATATGTTCCTTCATCTATGATCAGGTTCACGATGATGTTCACCTTATATTTGGTGCGGTAATTGATGATACCATGAAAGAGACCATAAAGGTTACCCTTGTGGCTGGTGATATTGAGGAGGCAAGATCGGAGAGGCCCGAGAAAGAGAGGGACATTCTCCACGAGAGGAGGGTCATCCCTTCGGAGTTGACCGAGCCTTTCAAGAAACCCCTCACCGAGAGGTCTGATAAAAGGGTCCACGGTGCGGAGAGGATCCTTTCAAAATCCCTCAAAGACTTTGAACTTCCCAAGGAGTTATTTGATTATGATGACCCCCTTGATCTTCCCGCCTTTATGAGAAAGGCTGGCTCAACTGTTACTTCGCCACTAAGAGAGGATCTTGGGGACAAAGAAAAGGAGGAGGGAGATGAGGCCTGAGGAGATAATCAAGTCCTTAGGATACGAGCTTCCTGAGATCCCCTCTCCCCTTGGGGCCTATGTGCCTGTTGTGGAGGTAAAAGGTCTGATCTTTGTAAGTGGCCTTCTTCCTATCAGGGATGGAAGGATCATGTATCAGGGGAGGATAGGGGCAGAGGTGAGTATACCTGAGGCGAAGGAGTGTGCAGTGCAGGTTGTCCTTAATTGTCTTTCCCTTCTGAGGTCCTGCTCCTTAGACCTGAGCAGGTTAAGATGTGTAAGGATGAATGGTTATCTATGCACCACAGGTGAATTTAAGGATCATCCCCAGATACTGAATCCTGCCTCAGAGCTCCTTTTAAGGGTCTTCCAGGAGAGGGGAAGACATACAAGGGTTGCCATCGGTGTCTTCAGCCTCCCCATGAGCTCACCTATAGAGATGGATTTTATATGGAGTCTTGAGGATTGAGGGGTTATTCTGGATCCTCTCTTTACTCTCCCTTATCTTCAGGGTTCGTTCCATCACGAGCCTCTCAAGCTCCGTGTTATGTTTTTTTATATTTTCCGCCACATCTGTCCAAAATAAGATTTGAAAAAGGGAGCCTCAACAGGTAAGATTAATCTTGCAAAAAACTTTCCTGTAAGGAGGTATCCCATGAATAAGTTTAGCAGTATTTTTGGACAGATGTGTCTTCTTCTATTATCTTTACCCTGTGCCTCATTCCATAAAAAATGACTTCATATTCCTGAGCTATCCTTTTCTCTTCCATCTCCCTCTTTGAGATGAAGATATTTTTTATCACTGGGATGGATTCCTGAATAATGAATATCATGGTTGAGAGAAAGAGGGTTAGCAGGATAATCATCCCTCCACTTACACCTTTATATTGGATGGCAAGAATCCTTTCTATATTCAGTAATGCCCCTGAAATCCTTTCAGGAGAACTCCTCGAGGGATCAAGGAGATAATAGAGAATGATACCGAGGGGAGG
>CAMTWD010000057.1:0-3059 GCA_947085365.1 uncultured Nitrospirota bacterium
CTGGTATGTTGTTCATACATATTCTGGATATGAGGATAAAGTCAAGCAGTCTCTTCAGAAAAAGGCAGAGGAGAAGGGCCTCAAGGAGAAGATAGGGGATATCCTTATTCCTACAGAAAAGGTGATAGAGAGGCGTGGGTCAAAAAAGAAGGAGGTTGACAAGAAGTTTTATCCTGGGTGTATCCTTGTGGAGATGGAGCTTGATGATGACACATGGCATCTTGTGAGGAGTATTCCAAGGGTGACAGGATTTGTGGGTGGGACAAAACCAGTTCCACTCTCTGATGAAGAGGTGAGCGTTATAGTACAGCAGCTCAAGAAAGGTCCGATGAAGGTAAGGACTCAGTATGTTACAGGAGATGAGATAAAGATAATAGATGGTCCCTTTTCAGGATTTGTTGGTAAGGTTGATGAGGTTGATATGGATCATGGCAGGTTGAAGGTGATCGTGAAGATCTTTGGAAGGGAGACACCTGTGGAGCTTAATTTCTCACAGGTTGAAAAAGATTAATTAATAAGGAGGATAGATGCCAAAGAAAGAGGTAACAGCCCAGATAAAACTCCAGATACCTGCTGGTAAGGCAAACCCGGCTCCGCCTGTTGGGCCAGCCCTTGGTCCTCACGGGATAAATATCATGGAATTCTGTAAGCAGTTCAATGCAAAGACCCAGGCAATGGGCGATACAATAATCCCCGTTGTTATTACTATCTATTCTGACAGGTCTTTCACCTTTGTGACCAAAACACCACCTACATCAGAGCTTATAAAGAAGGCAGCCGGGATCATAAAGGGTTCGAGCACTCCAAATAAGGATAAGGTGGGAAAGATCACCATGGCACAGGTAAGGGAGATTGCCCAGACAAAATTACCTGACCTCAATACCCAGTCCATTGAGGCAGCAATAGAGATGGTAAAAGGTACTGCAAGGAGCATGGGAGTTGAAATAGTTCCTTAATTAGAGGCTAAAGATTTAAAAAAAGGAGTGAGTAGAGATGGGAAAAAAGATAGAGGCAGCAAGACAAAAGGTTGATAGGATGAAGGAATATTCTATCGAGGATGCCATTAATCTTCTGAAGGAGTGTAGATTTGCTAAATTTGATGAAACAGTAGAACTTGCCATAAACCTTGGAGTTGATCCTAAAAAGAGCGATCAGGTTGTAAGAGGCACGACCCTTCTTCCTCACGGGACTGGAAGGCCTGTGAGGGTACTCGTCTTTGCAAAAGGTGAGAAGGAGAAGGAGGCGATGGAGGCTGGTGCAGATTATGTGGGAGCTGAGGACCTTGTGGAGAAGATACAGAAAGGATGGCTTGACTTTGATAAGGCAGTGGCAACTCCTGATGTGATGGGCCTTGTGGGTCGTATCGGTAAGATCCTTGGACCGAGGGGGCTCATGCCAAATCCAAAACTCGGCACCGTAACCTTTGATGTAGCAAAGGCTGTTAAGGAACTTAAGGCCGGAAAGGTGGAGTTTGCTACAGATAAGGGTGGAGTTGTTCATGTCCCTATAGGAAAGATATCCTTTGATACCCAAAAGCTTGTAGAGAATGCAAGGGCAGTTGTGTCATCCATTCTGAAGGCAAAACCAGCCTCAAGTAAGGGGAAGTATCTGAAGAAGATAACCCTATCCTCTACGATGGGTCCTGGGATAAAGGTGGATATAGATAGCGTAATCTCAAAGAAGTCTTAGCAAAGTAACAGTCTCAGGCATTGCCTGATAAAAATCTTGTCAGAGACAGCGGGTGTGTATCTTAAATGGTTTAACCAGCCCGCCGAGACAGGTTTAGACCTGATAAAAAGTCTCTGGGAAAGGAGGGATGATGGATAAGGCAAAAAAGGCAGAGGTCATCAATGAGCTCAGGGACAAGTTCCTGAGGGCAAAGGCCGTAGTATTTACTGACTACACCGGGATGACCGTTAGAGAGATGTCAGAATTGAGAGATCTCCTCAGATCTGTCTCTGTAGAGTACAAGGTTATAAAGAATAACCTTGCAAGGATTGCTGCGAAGGAGACACCCCTTCAGATCCTCAGGCCCGAAGATTATACAGGCCCTATTGGTATAGCCATTGGATATGATGACCCTCTGCTGGTAGTAAAGAAGGTCCTTGAGTTTACGGAAAAGAACGAGAAGCTCAAACTCAAGAATTCTGTTGTAGAAGGAAGGCCCTTTTCACCTGCCGAACTCAAGGAACTTTCCAAGTTGCCACCAAGGAGTGTGCTTCTTGGGATGTTGGCAAGTGGCTTGGCACAGCCACTTCAGCAGTTCAGTTCTTTACTTTATACTATGGTGGCAAGTCTTGCCTATGCCCTTGAGGCATTGAGGAGGAAGAAAGAAGAAAAGGAGGAATAGAGATGGCAATTACGAAGGAAGAGGTTTTTCAGTTTATTGATAATATGACAGTCCTTGAACTCTCTCAGTTTATCAAGGAGTTTGAGGAAAGATATGGAGTAAAAGCTGCGGCCCCTGTTGCGGTAGCTGCAGCACCCGTCGCTCCTGGAGCTCCAGCACAGGCAGCAGCTCAGGAAGAAAAGACGAGTTTTGATGTAATACTCAGTAGTGCTGGAGACAAAAAGATCAATGTTATCAAGGTGGTAAGAGAGCTCACAGGACTTGGTCTTAAAGAGGCAAAGGATCTTGTGGAGGGTGCACCCAAACCCGTGAAGACAGGGGTTTCTAAGGAAGAGGCAGAGGCTATAAAGGCAAAACTTGAGGAACAGGGAGCAAAGGTAGAGATAAAATAATAACACTCTTATCATGGATTTTCTGGCAGAGGGCTGAGGGAAAGATCCTGAGAGGGATTTCTTTCTTCAGCCTTCTGTGCTTGCACCTGTGGAGGGGCAAAGTAACACCTTGAAGATGAGCTGATAAGGTTTAAATATTAAATTAAGAAAAAGAAAGGAGAGTCATGGCAAAGGAGTTAAGGAAAAGGGTAAATTTTGGAAAGGTTAAGCCAGTCCTTGATGTCCCTTATCTTATAGAATTCCAGAAGAGGTCCTTTGCAGAGTTTCTCCAGAAGGATGTCCCTCCTGAAAAGAGAGAGAATAAGGGACTTCAGGCA
>CAMTWD010000058.1:0-18903 GCA_947085365.1 uncultured Nitrospirota bacterium
ATTGATACTAACACTGGACACTATATTTTTCTAATTCTTACTGCCGAGATTTTATATTCAGGAGTCTTACTTACAGGGTCTAATGCATCATTCGTAACAAGATTAATAGGCGAATCGCTGAAATGAAATGGCGCAAAAGCAACGCCTGGCATGACCGTATCAGTAATCTTTGCAACAGCAATCACACGCCCACGACGGGATTCTATCTCCACATTGTCCCCATCAGAAATACCATACTTGGCAGCATCCTTTGGATGTAATTCGATATAACATTTATCATTTAACTTCTGAAAATATGAAATATGACGCGTTATAGTTGATGTATTATAATGATGGGCATCTCTACCTGTTGTAAGTAGTATAGGGTATTCTTCATCCCTGAATTCTGCCGGTGGTTTAAAATCTACCGGCACCAATAGTGCCTTTCCACCTGGTCTTGGAAATGCATCAGTATACCTTACTCTTGTGCCTGGATGTGTTTCATCGTAGCAAGGCATATAAAGGGTACTCTCTGTCTCCTTCAGTCTGGCATATGTTATACCAGATAGATCTGGCACAGCAGCCCTGATTTCTTCCCATATATCTGAAGCGGATTCATAGGGAAATAAATTTCCATAGCCCATACGCGATGCAATCATCTTTATAATCTTCCAGTCAGGCAAGGTCTCCCCAATCGGCTCCAGAGCCTGCGAAAGTAACTGCACTGCCCTATCTAATCTTATAAATGTACCCTCTTTTTCGGCAAATGTGCAGGCAGGTAAAACCACATCTGCATATTTAGCCGTCTCTGTCATAAATATATCCTGAACAACCAGAAAATCCACCTCATCAAGTGCCTTTCTTATCAGATTGAGATTTGGCTGTGACACAGCGGGATTTTCTCCTGCTATATAAAGTGCCTTTATATTTCCTTTTAACACCTCAGGGATGAATACTGTAGATGTTAGCCCTGGCTCTGAAGGCAGAGAATCCACCCCCCATAAATTTTTAAATCTTTCCCTGGCAGCCTCATCAGTAACTGATTTATACCCTGGAAATATATCAGGCAGTGCGCCAATAAATGATGCCCCTTGAACATTATTCTGTCCTCTCACAGGGCTAAAGCCCGAATTTTCTTTGCCGACATTGCCAGTGATAAGTACAAGATTAATCAACGCTGAGACATTATCAACACCGCATATATGTTGTGTCATACCCATTCCCCATAAGGCAACAGCGCTTCTTGTGCTTCCATAAATCCTTGCAGCCTCTTTTATCAGCCCTGCAGGAACACCGCTTATCTTTTCTGCATATTCAGGTGTATATTTTTCAACATGTCTTTTTAATTCTTCGTATCCTTCTGTCCTATTCTGGATGAATTCATCATCAGTAAGTCCCTCTTTAATAATCACATGTGCCATCGCATTAAGCACAGGAATCTCTGTGCCAGGAGTTATCTGTAAAAAAACATCGGCCATCTTTGCCACAGATGTAGCCCTCGGATCCATTACAATAATCTTACTCCCCTTCTCTTTAGCAACCTTTATCTTTTTATGGTAAAGCCTTGGGTGGCAAACCTCTGGATTGTAACCTGCAATAAAGATCACCTTTGTATCAGAAATCTCATCCATAGTGTTGCTCATTGTGGCACTGCCTATGGACTTCATTAATGCCTTCAGGGAAGGGATATGGCATATCCTTGCGCAGCTGTCTATATTATTAGTTCCAATTACTGCCCTCGCAAACTTCTGGAAGACATAAATCTCCTCATTAGTAAAACAACCTGAGCCCATAAAACCAAAACTCTGGGGCCCGTATCTTTCCTTGATCTCAAGAAATTTAGTTGCAACAATATCAATGGCTTCATCCCATTGGACTTCCTTAAAGTCGCCATCCTTTTTAATGAGAGGTTTTAATATCCTCTTAGGATTATGAACAAATTCAGCAACCTTTATGCCTTTGGGACAGAGATATTTATCACCCCTCTGAAAAGGGGATACCTTTATAATCTTGCCACCCTCTGTTGTTAAGACCATCTGACAGCCTGCGCCGCAATAGGGACATACCGTTAAAGTCTCTTTTACCACACCATGACCTCCGATTATCTAAATCATTATTTTTTATCATCCAAGACCTGCATGAGGCTTTGCCACCTTGTCAAGCTCACGCCTTGCAGCCATATCCATAAGAACCCTTTCCTTCTTGAACCTTCCTGGTTGATATTTAACAAGCTTTAACTGTTCTCTTCTTGAGTCTACCCACTCTATACCCTTTTGTAGCATCTTTTCAGGATCAGACTCAAAGAAAAAGGCTGCTCCCACCTTCTCTTGCCATTTATTTTCCATTATATCCTTCACTTTTTTACTAGCTCCAACAGGAGACTCGCCACCAAATATCACAGTTGACCCGGACGCAACAAAGAATGTCCCGATAGCCAATGCCTTCTCACTCCACCACTCAGGTGCAAAGGCAATACTCGGCATTCCGGCCATCTCTGGGCTTAGTCCACCTGTAGTAGCCATTAAGGTCCTTATCATCATAACCCTTGCTGTATCCACACATGCGCCGATATGCATTACAGGAGGCATGCCTATTGCCTCACAAACCTCTCTCATGCCTGGCCCGCTATATCTATATGCCGTCTCAGGAGTTGTAAAGCCCATCTGCATACCGCCGTGACCGCCGCATCCTGCTACAACAACAAAGAAGTCATTTCTTACAAGTTCTTCTATGAGATACCTCTGGATAGCCGCACCAACTGTGCGTGGGTGATGACAGGCTGCAATACCTGCAGTTCCCCTGATCCTTCCTGCCATTATGGCATCATTAAGAACGCGGAATGCCTTTCTATAAGAGCCTCCCTGCATGTAACTGAAATATTCCCTTGAAAAGCCTACTACTGCCGCCTTAGCCTCAAGTTCATCAATAGGTGCTCCTTTACCTGTCCTGTTGCTAAAATTATCAATTGCGAGCTTTAATATCCTTTTAGCAACATCCTTAGCATGATGTTCGTCAAATTCAATATGAATTGCCCCTGACATATGCGCCTTGGGGCTTGTAGTTATGACCTTTGTATGAAACTTCTTTGAGAGTTCAGCAACAACAGGTTGAATACACTGGACATCTACAACCATAGCATCAACAATACCAGTCAATATGGCAAGTTCCTGCTCAAGGAATGAACCTGCTGCTGGAATCCCATTCCTTGTGAGAATCTCATTGGCTGTACAGCACATGCCTGCAAGATTTACCCCATCTGCCCCTTTGCTCTTTGCATAGGCTATAATCTCAGGATCATTATAGGAATCCACAAGCGCCTCTGCAAGCAAAGGCTCATGACCATGTACGATTATGTTTACTTCATTTTTCTTTAATACAGCAAGACCTGCCCTTATCTGTTTTGGTCTTGGTGTTCCAAAAAGTATATCAGATATATCTGAGGCAACAAGACAGCCTCCCCATCCATCAACAAGTCCAACCCTCAGGACATGATCCATTATGCTTTCTACATCCTGGTCCACTCCCATGGTTGAGCGATGTAGTGCCTCGGTTATCTCTCTGTCAACACCTCGAGGTCTTAAGTTGTGTTTTACCCATCTCTCATAAGTGCCCTTTGGAGCCCTTTTAAGGTAGACAAGCTCTCCTTCCTGTTGGCCAAACTGCGCAAGATGCGTTAATGCAACCTTCTCTGCAATCTCCCTTATTTGATCCTCTGTTACACTGGCAATCTCCCAGGGCATTAAATCATAATCACCCTCTGTTGTGCGACCTTCAGCCCTGAATTTAGTTATTACTGGATGGTCAATCTCCATTGCCATAGCAACAGAAAGAAGTTTGCCTTTATCTCGTATCTGAAATTCCGTCTCACCACGGGCAGTAGCAAGAAGGGCCTTCACAAGCTCCCTTGCATGATCGGTGTGGGCAGCGGCTCCACCTGCAACCATCCTTAAAAAGTTCCTTGCAACCACAACATCTAATGTAGCACCACATACACCTCTTACCTCTTCGTCAGCATTTTTGCCAACAAGCCTGCATGGACCAATATGACACATTCTACAACATGCACCTTCCAGCCCTATCGGGCAGGGTTTCATTTTCTGTGCACGGTCAAATATGATTTCATACCCCTCTTGACCTGCCCAATCTACAATTTTTTGTGAAGTCTCATTCGCAATTTTTATATTTTTTCCATTGTCGCTCATAGTTACCTCCAGTTTTAGGTTATTCTTTATATGACCTTATAAAGTGCCTTCAGGCACTCTTTCTTAGAAAGTTTTATTATAAAACCTTTTCTCTGATTGCGTCAAATAATTTTCTCTAATCTTATTATAATTTTAACACATTGGGGTAGAGCCAGACTGTCAGGTGGCACTAAACTTAGGGATAATCCTTTGGGGTCGTAGATTTTAATTCCCTTGGGGCATGCCGTAGGCATGCCCCAGAAAAGGTATCCTCTTCTTAGAACCGAACCTCAAAGGTCAGATAGATGTCATGGGCCTTGTCAAGAGGAGGAAATATCTGAGCATACATAGGATTGGTAGCAAGATCCTCTATCTTCTTTGGTTCACCAATCCAGGAGTTTGAACCAGTGTACTCAAAGTCATAATACTGATAACCGAGTCTGAAGAAGGCCTTTCCACGCTTTGATATGGGCTTGTTCTTGAGCTCCTGTATCACATATACTTCATAGACGCTTCCCCTTGTGCCGAGCTTTGATGTCCAGATGTCGTCACCAGCAGGTGCAAAGGCAACCCAGTATCTTGAACCCCTGTTGTATTCTGCTCCAATCTTTGTGCCTGTGGTGGGTATATCATACCTTGCACCAAGGTAAATCAGATGACCTGTATGAGACTCCTTTTTACCTTCATCATAAAGTAAACCAAATCCTGCTTCTATTATCTGTTCTTCAGTATCCTTCTGTCCATCACCATTCGTATCAACCCAATAAAAAGGCATCTTCAAGAGGTTGTCATTTGGATGGGTCTTACTTAACGCACCTGCAATGAAGAGATTCAGGTTATTGAGGACCTTTCCCATTACAAGTCCACCAAACTGGTCAATGTCTCCAAGGTTTGTCTTCACACCGGAATCAGGCAGATTATCAAATATATCAAAGGCCCTGTTCCACTGGAGTTCAATACGGAGATTGTCAGTATCATAGGGAACTACATTTATCCCGAACATATTCACATCCTTGGGGTCTGTTTTAAATCCACTATCGTATCCCTTACCATAGCAGAGCTTTGCGTAGGCACCAGGAAGGGCCTCTATGTCAGGGGCTACTCCAAAAGTCATTCCATCAAAGGCGTAATCAATAAGGAATCCAGGAACCCCTGCAGTTCCTGTCCTTTCCACATTCTGTCTGAGGTTTGTGGGAACTCCACCAGTTGAAGGCCTTCTACCAACAGAAAACCATATGGGCTGACCAGCGATATTTGACCATGTGGCAAAGGCATAATCCACGATAAGATTTGAACTCTCAGGGACATGGCCAATGGAACCATCAAAGACACCCATTGCCCTGTCAGCAAAATACTGACCCTGAACAGGTGTTTCAGTCTGATGACCCCAGACCTTGTACATCAGGAGCCTTGCCTTTACCGTGACATCCTCAAGTGCCTTTACCTTGAGATTAATCCCAAAGCGGTTTGTGAGAAGGGCATCATTCTTTACATCATATTCTCGTACAAGTACACCATTAACCTGCCAGTACTCGTGAACTGTTCCCCTCAGGGAATCAAACCTGAACCTGTAGTCACCGCCAATCTCAAGCCAGTTCTCCTATAAGAGGTTTCTAAACTTCTAATTAATTTAGTTTCTTAACTCTCCTCTGTCTGGTAAGCTCAATCATTATGAGGGACAATGCAGCAGGTGTGACACCAGGAATCCTGCTTGCCTGGCCGAGGTTTGAAGGCCTTACCTCAAGGAGCTTTGAGAGGACCTCCTTTGAGAGCTGAAGCCTTTTATAGTCAAAGTCCTCAGGTATAGACATATCTTCAAGCCTTCTTAAACGCTCTGCAAGTTCAAGATGTTTCTTTATATAACCCTCATATTTAACCTCAATCTCTACAGCACCCTGGATCTCGGGATCAAGGGCCTCCTCTGAAAACTTGAGGAGATCTCTATATCTTATCTCCGGCCTCTTTAAGACCTGTTCAAGGGTGATGCTTTCTGAAACAGGTGAGGTGCCTGCCTCAAGGAGAATTGGGTTTATCTCCTCAGGCCTCACCCTCTTTGACCTGAGTCTCTTTATCTCCCTTTCAATTGCCTCCTTCTTTTTAAGGAATCTCTCATACTGATCCTCTTTCACAAGACCTATCCTGTATCCCTTCTCTGTAAGACGCATATCAGCATTATCATGCCTGAGGAGCAATCTATATTCTGCCCTTGATGTGAAGATCCTGTAAGGCTCATTCGTCCCCTTTGTCACAAGGTCATCTATAAGGACCCCTATGTATGCCTCATCCCTTCCAAGAATAAGAGGCGGTTCTCCCCGAAGCTTAAGTGCGGCATTAATTCCTGCAATTATGCCCTGACCCGCTGCCTCTTCATAACCTGATGTTCCGTTAATCTGCCCTGCAAGGAAGAGCCCCTCTATAAGCTTTGTCTCAAGGCTATGCCTGAGCTGGGTGGGAAAGACGAAGTCATACTCTATAGCATAGCCTGGTCTCATTATCTCCGCATCCTCAAGACCCTTAATAGATCGGACAAGCCTGATCTGGACATCATAGGGAAGGCTCGTGGAGATACCATTGGCATAATATTCCTTTGTCTGAAGTCCCTCTGGCTCAAGAAATACCTGATGCCTCTCTTTATCGGAAAATCTCACCACCTTGTCCTCTATGGATGGACAGTATCTTGGACCAATCCCCTTTATCCTTCCACTGTAAAGGGGAGAGCGGTCAAGATTCTTCAGGATAATCTCATGAGTCTCCTTATTTGTATAGGTTATATAGCAGGGCAGTTGGGGATTTGTTATTGCCTTTGTAGAATAAGAAAAAGGTGGGGGAGGATCATCTCCATACTGGGGCTCGAGCTTGCTGAAATCTATTGTCCTTGAATCAAGTCTTGGGGGTGTGCCTGTCTTGAGCCTTCCCATATTAAATCCCAGTTCTTTAAGACAAGCAGAAAGCCCCTTTGAGGGAAACTCCCCTGCACGACCTGCCTCAAAGGTCTCAAGACCGATATGGATAAGACCATTAAGGAATGTGCCTGTAGTAATCACCACTGCTTCAGCCCTGTATTCAATGCCGAGATGATCTATAACACCTCTTACCCTGCCATCCTTTACAACAAGCCTCTCCACAGAGGCCTGCTTTATGACAATATTCTTTTCAGCCTCAAGGGATCTTCTCATCTCAAGTCTATAAAGGAGTCTGTCACACTGTGCCCTCAGGGACCATACGGCAGGACCTTTTGAGCGATTCAGTATCCTGAATTGAATCCCTGCCCTGTCTGTAACCTTTGCCATCTCACCACCGAGGGCATCTATCTCACGGACAATGTGGCCCTTTGCAAGACCTCCAATGGCAGGATTACAGGACATCTGGGCAATGGTATCAAGATTGAGTGTGAAGAGGCCTACTGAAAAACCCATCCGGGCTCCTGCAAGGGCTGCCTCACACCCTGCATGCCCAGCCCCAATGACAATAATATCAAACTCACCACCTATCATAAGATTATTATAACCTTAGGGACTTGTACGAGGTGTATTGTTTGTCGTATATATTATACTTTTTGGGTTGAGGGAAAGAGTTATATCTCCTTGTTGCAAGCCTGGAAAGGGCCTCTTTATTCAAATGCCCAGAATGAGAGATTCAAAAATGGGTGAGACCTAACCCGAAGGCATCTGCAAAACCCCAGTTATGTTAGTGGGGTGGAAGAATGATAAAGTTTTGCCCTCCTCATCCTATGGTTTTTGCCACAGCACCTCCTTATTAATTTTCGTCCTTATAGAGCAGGATGTTATATGACTAAAAAGAAAGCGTTCCCTTTGCCTTGGTGGCAAGGGTTATGAGGTTCATAGCCCCTGCCACCTTTATCCCAGGAATGAGATCCTTCTCTCTAAGCCCCTTGTTCTCCATCGTCTGGGAGCAACACTGAATCTCAACACCCATCTCCATCGCCCCACGCAATCTCTGGGCAAGCGTCGGAGCACCAGGCACAGGAGTTTCATTTTTCTCTATAGCACCCTTCACCATGATATCCACTGCATTCTGTACGCAAAAAAGAATTGTCTTATAATTGGCGGCTGCAGCAAGGGTAGCGAACATGAGGGCTGAACGGGCATTTGCAACTCTCTCAAAGCCTGATGTACAGAGAATTAAAAATAGATCTTCTCTCCCGTTCTCTCCAGAAGGAATAGAGGCCAGCATAAGTTATTTAAACAACCTCCAGCTTCGTTTCTACCTTTACCGGTCGTGAAAGGGTGGTACCAACAGGTGATGTACTGACCACATGTTCATGAAGCTCTTTAAGTGTCTTAGCATCTGCGTTAGCCTTAATCTTTACATTGGCAGTAATGGTCTTAAATCCTGGCAGCTTATCCATACGGAGGTTTTCGGGGGGCTCCAGTCCAAGAAATCCAGGCAAATCTATCTCTCCTTCCAGATCGATCTTGAGGTCATCAATCTTTATCCCCCTCACAGCAGCGTTCATAGCATATCCGATCGCCAGGCAGGCTCCATAGGCCTGGAGAACCATCTCTACGGGATTACAGGCCGTATTCGTCCCACATAGCATTTCAGGCTCATCAAAAAAATTATGGGGCGTTTCCCTCGACCATCCCTCGCACTTAAAACCACCCTTCCATAATACCGATGCCTTCCATACCGTTTTCCCTACTTCCCAGTTTTGTTTGACGGTCTCAACTACCTTAAATAATTTCTCAGTGTCCAGTCCATTTACTATGGGCATACTCGTTACCTCCTTTGCTGAGTTTTTATAGATTCGCATGCAAATTATGTGCCACATCACAATATAGCCTAATGTCTCCACTGCATCTTCCCTGAGGGATGCAAACTAACCATTATGATTGCAAAAATACAATCATTTTTAACAAAAAGGATATCGGGTAAGGTCTAACCTGTAATGCATTAATCGAGTAATGAGAAAAGATACTGTCTTGCAAATTTTCAATCTAAGGTGTAGAAATATTCCTCAGTTTACGCCATAGGGTAGCGGTATCTATTCCAAGAAGATGCGCAGCCTTTTTCTTATTGCCGCCAACAAGGTTCAACACCCTCTGAATATGGGCCATTTCCATAACCCTTATCGCCCTCCTGAGCGACAGATCCTCTTTTGTCATGTTAGAATAGACAGTGATTTCTGGGGGAAGGTCTTCCAACCAAATCTCATCGGCTTCAGCAATAACCATCGCTCTCTCTATCGTATTTTTGAGTTCTCTGATGTTTCCAGGCCAGGGGTATTTTATAAGCGCATCCATTGCCTCATTTGAGATCCTTCTCATCTTCTTACCCATCTTTTTTGAAAATCTATTCATGAAATATCTGACTAAAAGAGGAATGTCCTCTATCCTTTCTCTAAGAGGAGGGAGTTCGATCTTTATAACATTAATTCTAAAATAAAGATCCTCTCTGAATTGCTTTGATTTCACAGCTTCCTCAAGACTCTGGTTTGTTGCAGCGATAATCCTTACATCCACCGATACAGGTCTCGTACTGCCCACTTTGTAAAATTCTCTCTCCTGTAGAAACCTTAAAAGCTTAACCTGCAGGTTCTTGCTCATCGCCCCTATCTCATCAAGAAAGAGGGTCCCTCCATCTGCTGCCTCCAGAAGCCCCTTTTTATCTGTATATGCGCCTGTAAAGGCTCCCCTTACATATCCAAAAAGTTCTGACTCTAAAAGGGTCTCAGGAAGGGCTGCACAATTCACAGCAATAAATGGCCTATCCTTCCTGATGCTGTTAAAATGGATGGATCTTGCAATCAATTCCTTTCCTGTCCCGCTTTCTCCCTGTATTAATACAGTTGAAGATACATCTGTTATTTTTCTTACAATATTGAGGACATCCTTCATCTTAGGGCTGGTTGCGATGATACCCTCGAAGTTGTAATACTTCTTCTTCGCCTCGGCTTGTCTCTTTGTATTTTCGAAGAGCATCGCATTTTCCACCGCAAGAGCAATAGGGACAGTCGCAGCGCGCAGGATATCGAGACTCTCCTCATCTATGGAATAAGGTTTATGGGTAATTACACATAAGACCCCCACCACCTTATCCTTTGATTTCAATGGCAGGCCAGCATAAAATTCCATCCCTTCCCTCTTTAATGTTTCTCTCGTAAATCGGGGGTCTTTTGAGGCCTCTTTCAAGATTATGACCTCTCTCTCAAATTGTGCGATACTTCCGCACATACATTCACCTACCTTTACCCTGTTCTCACAGAGGTCTCTTACAACCTCGTCAGAAAGGTTTTTGAAAGAAACAGGGATCATCTCAAGCGTTTCCTCATCAATAACATAGATAACCCCAGCATCCACACCCATAAAGGCAATTATCTTTTCAAGGACATCATCAAGGATCGTCTTGAGATCCAGAGACTTGCTAACTGTAAGGGCAAGGTCGTAAAGGAGAGAGAGTTTTTTGTTTTGCTTTTCTAATGCCTCTGTAGAGAGGATCATATTTTATTATATCAACAAAACATCTCAACACAACCCATGTGAGGGCTTACCGGAGCTATCTTAAAAAGATGGCATGATTTTTGCACAATAATGCTGGTAACTATTTTCGATTTGAGTGCTATTAACGAATTAAGAATATGCGGATTAAAGAGATATTAGAAAAAAAGAGAAAGTCAGTCTCCTTTGAGTTCTTCCCTCCCCGGTATAATGGGAGAAATGGTTTTATGGAGGTCATTAAAACCCTGAGACATTACGACCCAGCTTTCGTGTCTGTTACTTACGGGGCAGGAGGAAGCACACAGGACAGCACAAGGGATACCCTCCTCTGGATAAAACGAGACACAGATCTCACCGTGATGTCTCATCTTACCTGTATAGGAGCAACCAAGGAAGGTGTAGACCGCATTCTTAGGGATTATATAGCCAATGGTATCGATAACATCCTTGCCCTGAGGGGTGACCCTCCGAGGAACATCCCAAACTTCGATCCATCCAAAGGCGACTTTAGGTATGCAAAGGATCTTGTGGAATTCACCAAAAGGTACGATCATTTTTCCATAGGGATAGCCGTCTATCCAAAGGGACACAGGGAATCACCGAATATTGAAGAGGACTTGGAGTATACAAAACAGAAGATAGAGGCAGGTGCAGATTTTGGGATTACCCAGATGTTTTTTGACAATAGGTATTACTATGACTTTATGGAAAAGGCGGAGAAAAGACGGATTGACTCCCTATAATACCAGGCATCATGATTATTACTGATTATAGAAAGGTGGCAGAATTCGCTGCCTTATGTAAGACAACCATACCTGATGGCATCAGGAAGAAGATGGAGATCGCCCTTGATAAACCCTATGAGATGAAAAGGCTCGGGGTGGAGTATGCTATAAGACAATGCGAAGACTTATTAAGGAACGGTGTAAGGTTTCTCCAATTTTTATACCCTAAACAAATCAGACATTGTGAGTGAGGTACTTGATGCAATTATAGATTACCTTTAGACAAAAGACCATCCCAAGGTTTAAGGAGGAAGAATATGGGGGAGGTTAAAGTAGACAAAACACTCGATGTAAAGGGTCTCGTCTGTCCCATGCCAGTGCTAAAGACAAAAAAGGCACTGGATGAAATTGAATCAGGACAGATCCTTAAGGTAGTCGCAACAGATGTGGCATCTAAGGCAGACATCCCTGCACTTATTGAAAGGCTCGGACATGAACTCCTTCAATTAAAAGAAGCGGATGGAATGATCACTTTTCTGATAAAGAAAAGGTGATTACCTTACCTTTTCATAGGGGGAAATACTATACTCAGGTTGGGTAATTTTCAGGTACCAGTGAAATAGGCAAAAGAGAGATGTAGTGGCTTCTATCAGCTTCACCTCTTTCAGTTTTCCCATGGAGCTAAAAATATTATCCCTATGCTTCTACAATTCAATCCTCTCAAGAGCCTCTGCAAATTATAAATAATATATGAATAGATGTAGACGAGGGAAGAGTAGAGTATAGAGGAAGTGGACCATCCTGACACCACTGTTACTTAGCCACTACCTCGGATACCGGTTATTTTAATCACCTTCTCAAAGAAATCCCTTGGTGGGGTGATAACGACCTCAACTGTTATCTCGCCATCAATGGAGCCAAAAACTAATCTTACTTGTCAACCCTTTTAAAAATCCTGTATCATTAACTATGCAAAAAACGATGGAAATCCTTCTTAAGGAGGCTCAAATATGAAGGCTGGTTTTATCTACGATGAGGTATTCCTCAGGCACAGGCCCCTTGGATGGCATCCCGAAAGGCCTGAGAGGCTTACCGCAATAGGGAATGCCCTTGAGGGAAGGGGTGATCTTAAAGAGCGGCTCATCTTTTTAAAACCTGAGAAGGCAGGTATTGAAGACCTGAGACTCATCCATACAGAGGGGCATATCAACTCCATCTTGAGAAATGGGGAGGGTTACCTTGATCCTGATACTTATATAACAAAGGACTCGCCAGAGGCTGCCCTTTATGCAGTGGGTGCAGTAAAGAGGGCTATTGATGAGATTGTAGAGGGAAGACTGAAAAGGGTCTTCTGTGCCATAAGACCTCCAGGACATCATGCCACAGCAACGAGGGCAATGGGCTTCTGCCTGTTTAATAATGTTGCTATAGGTGCAAGGTATGCCCAGAAGAGGGGTCTTAAGAAGATATTTATAATTGACTTCGATGTGCACCATGGAAACGGCACACAGGACATCTTTTATGAAGACGGAACAGTCTTTTACTTCAGCACCCATCAGTATCCCCATTATCCTGGCACCGGCTCTGAAAGGGAGAAGGGCTCCGGAGAAGGAGAGGGCACTACATACAATATCCCAATGCCTGCAGGAGCAGGTGACAGGGAATATAGGGAGGCCTATGGAACCCTTCTTCCCCCTCTCATAAAAGGATTCTCGCCAGACCTCATACTGGTATCAGCAGGCTATGACCTCCACGAAAGTGATCCTCTTGCATCCCTCAGGGTAAGCAATGAGGGTATAAGGTTTATAGTAAGGGCTATAATTGAACAGGGACTGCCCACTGTATTCTGTCTTGAAGGCGGCTATGACCTCAAGGCCCTTTCTGAATCCGTGATAATCACCCTTGAGGAGATGACCCATTAGTAACACCCCTCAAGGCTGAGACCCCTTAGGTTGCCACCAAGAATGTTAAAATAAAAGATGTCCTCAAATCTCTGCCTTACGGCACCATTAATAATAGAAGGGGCAAGGCAGAATAACCTGAAGAACATAAATCTCAGGCTTCCCCATGACTCTTTTATTGTTGTCACAGGGGTATCAGGTTCTGGAAAGTCCTCCCTTGCCTTTGATACCATCTTTGCAGAGGGTCAGTGGAGATTCATAGAATCCCTTTCTACCTATGCAAGACTCTTCATAGAAAAGCTTGACAGGCCAGACCTTGATGCCATTCATAACATAAGACCTGCCATTGCCCTTGAGCAAAGGAATCCTATAAAGGGCTCAAGATCTACTGTAGGAACTGTCACAGAGGTCTATGACCTCATGAGAATCCTTTATGCAAAGATAGGAAGGCCCTTCTGCCCAAACTGTAATGTGGAGATAAGGAACTGGAGTCCAGCAAAGATAAAGGAGGAGGCGATTAAAAAACTCCGTGGTCAAAGGGCATATATTCTTTTTCCTTCTACTAATAGAAGACCTGCAGATCTACTCAAAGAAGGATTCACAAGGATCATGAAGGATGGAGAGGTGATTGAAGTGGAGTCAGGTGTTGAGCTCAGTGAATTTGATGTGGTCTTTGACAGGCTTATTATAGAGGATGATGAGAGGTTATCTGATTCCATAGAGGGTGCCTGGAGATATGGAAAGGGCATTCTTAAAATAATTACAGTTGATGGCAGGGAATTGAGATTTCGTTCTGGAAGGATCTGTGACATCTGTGGCTATGAGGCAGTATCTCCTTCACCTGTCCTCTTTTCGTTTAATTCTCCCATTGGTGCCTGCCCTGAGTGTAAGGGATTTGGAAATGTCCTTGAATTTGACGAATCCCTTGTAGTCCCAGACAAATACCTCTCCCTTGAAGAGGGTGCCATAGAGCCTTTTGAAAAGCCTGCCTATTCCTGGTGGAAGGAACAGCTTCTCAAGGGAGCAAAAAGGGCCGGGATAAACACAAAGATTCCCTACAAGGATCTCACCCCTGAGGAGAGGAGACTAATCTTTGAGGGAAACGGGAATTTTTATGGCGTAAAGGACTTCTTTGAAGACCTGGAATATAAAAGATACAAACTCCATGTGAGGGTCTTTCTCTCAAGATACAGAACACAGAAGACCTGTCCATTATGTGAAGGAAAGAGATTAAAGAAAGAGGCCCTTATATTTAAGATTCACGGACTGGATATTGCTGAACTCTCCTCCTTCTCTATAAAAAGGCTGAAGGACTTCCTCTTAAACCTTCCTCTCACAGAAGAGGAGAGATTAACGACTGATGAACTACTCAGGCAGATAATCTTCAAGCTCAACTACCTTATCCGTGTTGGGCTGGATTATCTCACCCTTGACAGGCAGGCAAAGACCCTTTCTGGTGGAGAATATCAGAGGCTAAATCTGGCAAACCAGCTTGGAGCCCAGCTCACAGGGACACTCTATGTCCTCGATGAACCAACTGTTGGACTCCATCCAAGGGATTCAGAAAGGATAATCGATGTGATAAAGGAGCTTGTAACCCTTGGCAACACGATTATTGTGGTGGAACACGATACTGAGGTTATTCGCTCAGCAGACTGGGTTGTGGAACTGGGTCCTGAAGGAGGTGCTCAGGGTGGTTATGTGATATTCAATGGTCCGATATCCGAATTCAAAAGGAGTGATACCCCTACAGCAAGGGTTGTCTTTAGAGGTGAGGGAAAGAAGGGAGATAAGGGAAGGGCCTTAAGATCGAGGCACCGAAAAGAGATAAACTCTTGGTTAGTCCTTTATGGCGCAAGGGGTAATAATCTTAAAGATGTTACTGTAAGGATCCCCCTTCATCATCTCACAGTTGTCACAGGTGTGTCAGGTTCTGGGAAGAGCAGCCTCGTAGTGGACACCCTTTACAGGGCAGTTGCCCTTCACCTGAGAACAGGTCTTGATTTACCCCTTCCTTATGAGAGGATTGATGGAATAAATAATATCAAAGGAGTGAGACTCATAGATCAGAGTCCTCTGAGCAGATCTCCCAGGGCAAATCCTGCCACCTATATGAAGGTCTTTGACCCTATAAGGAAGATCTTTGCAAAGCAGCCTGATGCCATAAGGTATGGATTCGGACCTGGATTCTTCTCCTTCAATGTCCCAGGCGGAAGATGTGAGACCTGTAAGGGTGAGGGGTTTGAGAAACTGGAGATGTTCTTTTTTGAGGATGTATATGTAACCTGCAGAGACTGCAATGGTAAAAGATATAAAGATGAGGTCCTATCCGTACGATACAGGGGGAAAAATATAAGTGAGATCCTTGAGATGACAGTAAAAGAGGCATTCCAGTTCTTCTCTGAAGTGAAAGACGAAGATATCTCTTCAGAAAGACTCAGGTTGCTTGAGGGCCTCATGATAATGAAGGAGATTGGGCTTGGTTATCTCAGGCTCGGACAACCACTGAAGAACCTTTCAGGAGGAGAGGCCCAGAGGCTGAAGATATGTGCTGAAATAGATGACTCCAAAAGGAATTTTTTATATATCCTTGATGAACCCACTGTGGGACTCCATCCCCTTGATGTGGATAAACTTATAAAGATCCTCAAGAGGCTCACAGAGCACAACACGGTAGTGGTTATAGAACACAACCTTGACCTGATAGAGGAAGCAGACTGGATCATAGACCTCGGTCCAGAGGCAGGAGATGATGGAGGAAGGATTGTGTATGAAGGTCCTGTGGAGGAGATATTACAGAAGGAATCTCATACAGGAAGGGCACTAAGAAGGAGGTTTTATGAAAAGGATTGTAATAGCTACGAAAAACAGGAAAAAGCTCGAGGAACTGAAAAGACTCCTTGAGGGTCTTGAACTTGAGCTGGTAAGCCTTGAGGATTTTCCAGATGTAAGAGATGTTGTAGAAGACGGAAAGACCTTTGAGGAAAATGCCATTAAAAAGGCATTGGAGGCAGTAAGGGCAACGGGCCTGCCAGGCATTGCTGATGACTCTGGTCTTGTTGTGGATAGCCTAGGTGGTGCACCTGGTATATACTCGGCAAGATATGCGGGAGAGCCTCCTGATGACAGAAGGAATATAGAGAAACTCCTTAAAGAGATGGAGGATATACCTGAGGATAAAAGACAGGCCCATTTCATCTGCGTTATAGCCCTCGCAACACCAGAAGGGGAGGTAAAGACCTTTACGGGCAGGATTGATGGTATAATAACCTATGCCCCAAGGGGTGAGGGGGGGTTTGGCTATGACCCTATTTTTAAGCCAGAGGGTTTTGATAAGACCTTTGCAGAGATGACCCCAATGGAAAAGGATTCCCTGAGCCACAGGATGAGGGCAGTAAAGGCCCTCAGAGAATATCTTGAAAGGATGGAAAGATGATGAAAAGACTTCTAACTATTAGTTTGCCACTAATTTCGGCATTCACTATGATCCTTATCACCTTGCTCTTTACAGGAACTGCCACATTGTCACCAGGAGAGGTCTATGGCTTTTCTGAAAAAGGTGATTGTCAGAAGTGCCATACCCTTACAAAGGATGAGGCCTTAAAGATACTTAAGGATGCCATCCCTGATGTAAAGGTATTAAAGATCATCAATTCACCCTTGAGGGGTCTGTGGGAGGTGGATTTCGAGAGTCAGGGGAGAAAGGGTCTTGTTTATATAGACTATACAAAGAGATTCATCTTTGCTGGAAGCATCTTTGAGATTGCAACGAAGCAAAACCTCACGCAGGAGAGGTTCGCTGAACTGAACAGGGTTGACCCATCAAAGATAGACCTGAGGGATGCCCTTGTTATGGGAAAGAGAAACGCGAAATACAGGGTTATTGTCTTTACTGACCCTGATTGTCCCTTCTGTGCAAGACTGCACAATGAGATGAAAAAGATATTGAACATGAGAAGTGATATAGCCTTTTATATAAAGCTCTTTCCCCTTAAGATCCATCCTCAGGCCTATGAAAAATCAAGGATAATAGTGTGCGAAAGATCCCTCAAACTCCTTGAGGCTGCCTATGAAGGAAAGGAAGTGAAGGGGAAAAGGTGCAATACTAAAGAAATAGATAAAAACCTTGAACTGGGTAACAGACTCGGTATAAATGGAACACCAGCAATAATTCTGCCCAATGGAAGGATACATCAAGGATATCTGCCTGCTGAGGAATTAATAAGGCTGATTACAGGAACTTAGCCTGAAGAATCTTTAAAGGGCCTGTTGCCCCTCTGAAAAGCTCTAAACCGATTTAGTGGCAGGAGGGAGTGGGTTTTTGGAAGGGCTGTAATAACATCCCGGAGGCAAAAACTTATCTTCTCAGGATCAGTTGATGCTAAAGGTCTTCAAGGTCCACGGTGAGATAGGGGTTATAGAATACTTTGCCCTTATAAAGGGGGTTGATGCCTATACCTGCTTTTTTGAAGAAGGTCCTGAAGGAATAAGATTCTTCTCAAGGGGGAATGAATTTAGAATCACACCAGAGACTATATATTATAAAGGTGCAGGAGGGAGTTTCTGTGAATACATGTTTGGAGTGGAAAAACCTCTCAAGGATGCCCTAAGGAGGGAGGTCCTCAACAGACTTATTATGTTTGGAGCCTATCTTAATGAAAGGGACAACCTCATATTTACCAACGATACAGAGGGCTCTGAGTCCGTTGAAAGACTCTTTATAACAGGTCATGCTGTGAAGAATTACTATTTTATCGTCTCCTCAGATTTCAAAGGTCCACTGAAGGAAAGGCAGGCAGAGCTTCTCAGGTTAACCGGAAAATTTCTTAAAAGGACTGAACTGATTGCCCAGGACAGGGATGAGGACCTCCTTCATGAATTTTCAAGATCCCTCGGGGAGAAGAAGACAACTGTATTCATGTTTAAACTGATTAACAAGGACAATTACGAATTCTATAAGACCTTCCAGAGCCTCTATGCAAAAAAGAAGAATCTTGATGAAAAGGATGAGCTCTATCTTCAGGAACTTGCCTCACGTCTGAACCTCAATAGCTATCAGATAGAAAGGATGAAGATAGATGTAATGTACAGACATCCCGATAATAAAAAGATCGTTGATGAATACAGGGATATACTCCTGGAGATTATAAAGATGGAAAGGATTCCTCCTGGAGAGATAGCAAGACTCCAGAGGCTTCGGGTCTTAGCAATAAGGAATAATATACCCATAATACTCTTTGATACCCTTGATGAGATCTTCCTGAAAGGAAGAAGGCTTTCAGAGATTGAAGAACCGGAATACATAAAAGAGGCCCGCATGATTATAGAGGGTCTCTTCTTTAAAGACCCGTCTCTCCGATCCCATATTATAAAAGAGGACATAATAAAACTAATCCTTGCAAAACACAGGGCCCATCAGGCCGGAGACCTGGGTTTTGAAAATCTCCTGCTGGATGCCGGAAGGCGCTGTGATGAGATCTGTAAGGATACAGGGGACTTCAGGCTCATGGAGGACCTCGGTTCTATCCTTACCTACTTTGATAGATATGACAACATCTATGGTCTTCTCAGCAAGATTGCCTTTACAGAGACGGCAAACCTCACAGAGGATTCCTTAAGGAGTCTTATGGGGAACAGACAGGCCTTTGAGGAACTTGAA
>CAMTWD010000059.1:0-17766 GCA_947085365.1 uncultured Nitrospirota bacterium
AGCACCCTCATCACAGCTCCAGCCTTTATCGCCTCCTTAGGCATCCCAAAGACGATGGCTGTCTCATCAGACTCACCTATAGTATATCCTCCTTTTGTCCTGATCTTAAGAAGACCATCCCTTTCATCACTACCCATACCTGTTAGCACAATTCCTATGCTCCTTGCCCTGAAGTGCTCAGCAATAGATGTAAAGAGTCTATCTGCTGAAGGTATATATCTGTCATCCTTATCAGGTTCCTCAAGATTTATTGTAACACCCCCCTGTTGTCTCTTAAGGGTCATATGTCTTCCTCCAGGGCATATGTAGGCTGTGGAGTTCTGGATCACCTCTCCTTGTTCAGCCTCCTTCACCCGGATCTTTGAGAGTCTGTTAAGTCTCTCGGCAAGGGATGCAGTAAATCCCCTCGGCATGTGCTGAGTTATAAGTATGGGTGGCATGAAACCCTCTGGTAATCTTGTCAGGATAAGCTGTAGTGCCTGTGGCCCTCCTGTTGATGAGGCAATACCTATAACATCTATCCTCCTTGACTCACCAGAAGAGGATCTAATTCCCTCAAGGCCAGACCTTTGAAGTAAACTCAGGTTCCTTTTTAATCTCTCAAGGTTCATCTCCCTTACTGCCCTGACCTTTTTCAGGAGGTCAGCCTTTATATTATTTAACTCCTGAGAGGCCCTCGGGGTGGGCTTTGCAATAAAATCCACAGCCCCTGCCTCAAGGGCCTTAAAGACCGTCTTTGAATCAGAATAGGAACTCACCACTATAACGGGAGTGGGTCTTTCCTTCATGAGGTATCTGAGGAAGGAAAAGCCATCCATTTCAGGCATCTCAAGGTCAAGGGTTATAAGATCTGGTTTTAGTTTGAGGGTCTTCGATATGGCATCAATTCCATCTGTGGCGATACCAACCACCTCAATACCCTCTTCCTCTTCCAGCATCTTTCTTATGGTCTGCCTGCTGAAGGCAGAATCATCCACCACAAGGACCCTTATCTTTCCTTCACTCATTCTGGTAACACCTTCTGATAAACCACCCCATTCTGTAGATGTTTGAGGGTGAAGGATGTAGAAATATTAAGAAGGGACTCTGCATGCCCGAGCAGAAGATACCCTCCATTGCATAATTTATTATAAAACATCTCTATCACCTTTCTCCTGGATTCCTTATCAAAGTATATAAGGACATTTCTACAGAATATGACATCCATGGTCTCTATCAGGCGTGTCCTGAAGGGATCAAGGAGATTGAGATAGCTGAAGCTCACAAGGCCCTTCACAGAATCCTTTATCCTCCAGAGACCCTCTGCCTCCTCCAAGAAATATTTTTTTATATAGTAGGGATCGGTCTGCCTGAAGGAATTTTTTCCATAAACTCCCCTTCTGGCAATCTGAAGAACCCTCTGACTGATATCGCTTCCAATAATCTGGACATCCCATCCAATAAATCTTCCATCCTCTAAGATAAGCATTGCTATTGTATAGGGTTCCTCTCCTGTGGAACAACCACCAGACCATATCCTGAGCCTCTTTGAGGATTGATTCCTCTGCCTGAGCTCGGGCAGGATCTCCTCACTGAAGGCCTTGAGGATTTGAGGCTCCCTGAAGAAGTAGGTCTCATTCACTGTAAGTATATCCATAATGGCTGAGAGTTCCTCCTCCCTTCTTGAATCATAAAGAAGGAATCTATAATAATCCCTGAAGTCATTGAGGTTGAGAAGCATCACCCTTCTGGAAAGCCTTCTTTCAAGGAGATACCTTGAGGAGTCATCAAAATAGATTCCACAGTAATCCCTTATGAGGTCTCTGATAAGCCTGAAGATCTCCTCAGAAAGGGGGATCACCTTCGGCTCAAAGAGATCCTTATGGAGACCCTTTGAGATAGCAGAAGGCTCAGATCCTCTTGACATCAAGAATCTCCATGAGCATATCTCTTATGGAAGGATCCTCTTCCCTGTCAAGGAGTCTCTCGAGCTCCTCTCTTACAGATAAAGAGTCAGAATCTGCTAAGGCCTTCACCGCAGCCATCCTCAATATCCATTCTCTGCTTTTGAGGAATGGGATAAGTCTCTCCTCTGCAGGTCTGTATCCTGAAAGGGCCTCTATAGCCGTCCTCTTTATCTCTATATCAGGGTCATCAAGCATCTTCATTATCGCCTCCATTGCCCTTGGATCCTTAAAATTGCTCAGGGCCTCTATCGTGGCACTTCTTACAAAACCATCGGGGTCATCAAGGGCCTTGATTAAATCCTGAAGGGTCTCTTCTGTCCTGATCCCTCCGAGCACCCTGAGAGCAGCCACTTTAACAAAGTTATCCCTGTCATGAAGAAGTGATCTCATTATATCAATCACATCATTTCCACCGATTGATCCAAGGCTATAGATGGCTGAGACCCTGATATCCCTTATCTCATCGGTAAGGGCCATTACAAGGTATCTCTTGGACTCCTGAGTCCCGAGCCTCCTCAATGCCTCCACTGCAGCCCTCCTCACAGAGGGATCGCTGTCCTTAACAGCAAAGCCTATCTCGTGAAGGGCCTCATTAACCCCGAGGAGTCCAAGAAGACGACAGGCGTTTCTTCTCATCTGAGGAGCATCGTCCCTCAGCCATGAAAGTATCTCCTTTATATCAAGGCCATCCCTCAATAAAGAGAGTGCCTCTACAGCAGCCTCCTGTACATCCTCATAAGGGTCCCTCAGAAGGGCCTTTATAAGGAGCACAGCCTCTATATCACCTATCATGGAGAGTGCCCTTGCTGCCATTGCCCTTACATGGCCGTCTCTATCATAGAGATAATTCCTGAGTTTTGAACAATAAAGATCAGAACCAACCTCTGCTGCTACCTGAGCAATAAACCTCCTGTAATAGGCATTCTCAAGGTCAAAGAGCGGAAGCAGGCTTTCCGGTCTTGATCTCCCTATGAATACAAGGGCCTTTCTCACATCATCGGCAAATTCCTCCTCCTGGGATATCTCGAGAAGGGGCTGAAGGGCCCTTTCATTCCTCAAAAGACCGAGGAGGATAATAGCTGAAATCCTCAGCTCGGGCTTGTTACTCCAGGCATATCTCAAGCATATCTCAAAGAGGCCCTCCTCATCGTAATGGGCCTTGAGACTATCCACTATCACCTCAGGTGGAACACCCTTATGATAAAACCTCGCAAGGCACTTCAATGCCTCTTCCTGAACGGCCTTTGATGGATCACCTAAGAGAGGAATAATGGATGAAAGGGTGGATGGGTCAGCAAATCGTGCGAGGGACTTAAGCACAGGAACCCTTAGGGTCTTCTTTGAGAGGGCCTCTACAAGATGAGGTATTGCCCTTCTGTCACCTATCCTTCCAAGGGCATCAGCAGCTGGATAGGCAGTCCATATATCCTCTCCCTTCAAGATCCCTATGAGGGCATCCACAACAGAGGCCTCCTTCACCCTTCCGAGGTGTTCCACTGCTGTAGCCTTTACATTCTCATCCTCATCAGAAAGTGCCTTAAGCATCAGTGGGATCGCCCTCGGATCATCAAGGCTTCCGAGTATATCTATCACAAATTTCCTTACATCCCTGTCATTGCTCTCAAAGGCCTTTATGAGATAGGGTGTAGCCTTTCTTCCCAGTCTTGTGAGGGCCTCTATGGCTGCATTCCTCGCACCGGCATTATCTCCAAGATAAAGAAGCCCTATGAGTTTATAAATATAATCCTCGAGGGGATATTCCTCCAGGAGGATCTCAAGGGCTGTCTTACGAACCCTCCAGCTCTCATCCTTCATAGCCTCGATAAGAAGGTGCAGAGACTCCCCTGAGGGTCTCCCCCTCAGTGCCTCAAGGGAGAGCCTCCTCTTTTCTATATCAAGCTCTGTGCCCCTCAACTGTTACCTCGCCACTAAATTAGGCTTAAGGCTGAAGAAAGAATAAAGAATTATTTCTTTTTTGTCTTTTAACTTCAGCCTATCGCCTTCAGCCTCATTTACCTCGCCATCTTTTCAATATTAAGCCCCTCAAGACTCACCATCTCCTCAGGAGAGAGGATGGTCTCGAGATTAAGTATCATTATTACCCTATCTGCCTTTTTTGCAAAGGCCTTTAAATAACCTGTCTTGAACCTTTTCAGGATCTCAGGAGATTCAGATATCTCACTCTCATCAATCTCTATAATCTCCCTCACATCATCCACAATCAATCCAAGTCTGTCTCTACCAAAGTATATAACCACTATCATTGCCTTCTGAGACACCGGAAGGCCAAGCCTCTTTCTCATATCTATCACAGGGATTATCACACCCCTGAGATTGATAACACCCTGAAGAAATTCAGGAAGCTCTGGCATCTCGAAGACCTTCTGGGGTCTAAGGATCTCAACAACCCTGTTTATCTCTATGGCAAACTCCTCGTCTTTTAACTTAAATATAAGATATTTCATCTCTCACCTTAAAAGACCGAGTTCTTTCATCATCTTTCTTATACCATCGTAGTCCTTATCATAGGCCTCTGTAAAACCGGTATATGAAGGGTCTATCCTCCTCAGGATCTCCCTCCCCTCCTCGGTATTACTGAGATTCAGGAGTTCTGAAAGGATTACATCCTTCATCTCCAAGATTGACCTGTGAATGCATATATTGAATTCCGGTATCTCCTCAGAGGTGCCTATGACAATAATGCCCTGGTTCCTGAACCTTTCTGCAGTTGATTCCATAACACTTCCGGCATCAAACTCTCCTTTAATAACAGCCTTTGCAACCTCATCATGATGACCGAGATAGGCATATTCTGAAAGATCCTTTAATTCTATACCAGCATTTCTCAACATATATCTCGGAACTATATGGCTTGATGTGGAATGGATACTACCAAAGGCAAAGGAATGGCCTTTAAGTTCTTTAAGACTCCTTATACCACTGTCAGACCTTGTGATTATTACTGAATGGTGATAGGGCCTTCCATTCCTCAGGGCCTTTGCTATAACCTCCACACCATATCTGTCATGGGCCTCTATGTAGGTGGAAGGTGTCATAAATCCTATAAGGACCTTCCCTTCTCCAATCTCAACGACTGCAGTCTCAAAATCCACAGGAACCCTCAGCTCAATCCTTTTGCCTGTATGTAGTGAGAGGTATCTTGCAAGAGGGCTGAATCTCTTATACATCTCAGCAGGTGCCTCAAGGGGCACAATCCCGAACCAGAGGATATCCTTTGAAAGATCCATAAGTACAAATCTCTCAAGCTCTGTCCTTACAAGCTCAGCATCATTGAGGAGGTCCCTTATATTTCTTAAAACCTTCATAGCCACTGCCTTATTCTCCTTTGGAAGCTCTCTGATCCCGAGGAGGGAGTTCTTTATCTCTGCTGATGCAATCTTCTGTTCATTCATTGCCCTGGAGATCTGCTGTGTCCTCTCTGATATGAGTTCAATGGCCTTTGATATCTGCTTTATACTTCCTGACTGTTCTTCTGTAGCCCTGGTAACCTTTAAGGAGATATCCCTTATATGTTCTGTTGATTTCATTATTATCATTCCACCCTTTGTCTGTTCGGAGGTTGCCTTTGCTATCTGTTCAGCCATTGATCTTACTCTCTCCATAGCCTTTTCCACAAGCCTTATGGCCTTTGTCTGCTCAGAGGTTGCCTTCTCTATTGAAGCAGCCATCTCAGAGGATCTCCTTGAACTCTCAAGGATATTCTCAAAGGTTATTCTTGAACTGGTAGCAAGACTTATACCTTCATGAACCGCCTCCAGTCCTGTCTTCATGGCAGAGCTTGCAGCCCTCATCTCATTCATTACAGAATTTATTATGGAGGCTATCTCCTGTGTGGAAAAGGATGTCCTTTCTGCAAGGTCCCTTATCTCGTCAGCAACAACAGAGAACCCCTTTCCGTGCTCACCAGCCTGTGCTGCAAGGATTGCTGCATTCAATGCAAGAAGGGTTGTCTGCTCGGTTATCTCATCAATTACATTCAGTATCTTCTCTATGTCCTTAGATTTTGTGCTGAGCCTCTCTATATGCCCTGCCGTATTCTCCACTGCCCTTTTTATATCACCCATACCCTCTATAATCTTTTCAATAGCAGAAACACCTAAGGTGGAGGCATCAAAGGCCACCTTCTCTGAAAGCCTTGCCGATTCCTTTGCATTTGCCTCAACCTCTTTGATAAAGGTGGATATCTCAGCTACACTGCTCATCGTCTCCTCAGCAGCCTTAAACATCTCATCAGAACTCCTTGATATCTCCTTAATAGTGGCAAGGAGTTGCTCAAGGGATGAGGCTGTGCCCTCTACAGCCTGAGTAAGCTCATGCATAGCCTCTGTTATCTGTCCTATATTTGTAGAGATCTGCTCCATGGAGGCTGCTGCCTCCTCTGTGGAGGCAGAAAGGCCATCAATAGCCTCAGAAATCTCTGAAATGGATGAACTGACCTCCTCAGCAGAAGAGGAGATGTTCTGTATTGCCTCCATCTCAAGATGTGTCCCTTCTACTGTCTTTTTAGAATCCCTTTCTATATCTGCTGTTACCTTTGATACCCTCCTGGATACCTCCCTCGTCCTTGAGAGGATAATACTTATAGACCTTAAGGCCTCCCTTATAGAGGAATTAAGGGTTGCTATCTCGTCTCTACCTTTTATATCAATATCATAGGTAAGTCTTCCCTGTTTCATCTCCTCAGCGGCATTCTTTAAGAGCCTCACCGGCCTGAGGACTGTTTTCAAGAGTATGATATAAAAGACTCCGGCAAGGATAATCGAGGCGGAGAGACCAAGGATAAGCAGAACTCTCAAGGTATCCTTCAGCCTCATCTCCTCACCCAGTATGGAATAGGAAGCCTTTACAGCACCGAGTATCCTGAGGTTCGGTGGATGACAGGGCTGACAGGATGGAGAATTCTCCAGTGGCACATAGGTGACAATCCTGTCTTTCAACTTAGTAGTAAATACCTTTCCTGGCTCAAGGGTCTTTATCGTCTCAAACTCTACGGGAAGGGCATCTTTTTTAAATGCCTCTCTTCCTTCGTGATTGAAGACCTCTATAAGCCCTATACCCCTAATTGACTTCATATCATCAATAATCCTTGCTGTAAGCTCAGCCTTTTTCCCCTCGAGCATCGTCCTTTCTATGTTCCTTTTGGTAAGCTCTGCTATGGTGGATATCCTTTCGAAGGAAGTCCTGTAGATATTATTCTTCATGTAATAATAGATAAGGCCTAAGCCTGCAATTATGCCAATGATGGTTATTACGAGTCCAGGGAGTATGATCTTATAACCGAGTCTGTCCCTTATCATCACTGCACCCCAAAGATTTTTTAAACCCCTCTTCTGAGGGGTTTTTAAAACCTTACTTTAGTGGTAAAGTAGTGGTTGCATCCTTCTTTATCTCAATTATCTCCTTTTTGAGAAGGGTGATAAATCTTCCATCCTCCACCACAAAGACTGCATCCATAAAGGCCCTCCCCTCACCTGTCATCGCCTCAGGTAAGTCTCTCCTCTGATCCGTCCTGCACCTCTGAACTCCCTCCACCTCCTCCACCATAACACCTATCATTCCCCTTTCACCCTCCATTATAAGAATCCTGTTCTTTCTATCACTTCTCACGGAGATACCAAGGAGTTTCAAAGAAAGGTCAATAACAGGTATCACAGTGCCCCTTAAAGAGGTTATACCCATGACTGAGAAGGGTGCCAGAGGCACAGGTGTAATAAACTGCCTTTTTAATATCTCCTTTACATCACCGAGAATAAAACTGTATTCCTCCCCACCAAGCTTAAAGACGAGGAGATCAATTATCTCTTCAGTTTTGTAAGCTTCCTGAGAAAAAGGGGCCTCAGGAGGAGGCACAGTCTTAACTGTTACCTCGCCACTTGGATCTGGGGAGAGATCCTCCTTAGCCTCACTCTCAGTACTTAGTGGCGAGGTAACAGTGGGGGGTTGCACAGGGGGAAACTGCCTTTCCCACTGTGTACCCCCAACAGTTGATGGCGAACCCTTTTTAAGCTTCTTTCTTATCTTTGCAATATCCATTATATCCCTTATTTAGCCACTAAGTCGTGACCCCTCACTCCTGACTTATTCAATGCCAGTTCAGAGGCTGCAGCATCTACAATAGCCTCATCAATGATATCCCTTTCCCTTCCCATACCTTCAAGGAGTGCTATATTGGCAATATTATTTATCATCCTCGGTATTCCTCCTGAATAAAGGTATATCCTTTTGATTGCACCATCTGTGAAGAGGGGCTCAAGCCTTCCAGCCTTCTTAAGCCTGAATTCTATATACTCCTTTACCTCCTCCTCTGTCAGGGGTCCTATATGATAATAGAGTCCTATCCTCTGTCTTAAAGGGAGATAAACCCTGTTACGGATCCTCTTGCGGATATCGGGCTGGGCAACAAGGATTATGGAAAGGAGGTTCTCCTTGTCCAGTTGAAAATTACTGAGGAGCCTCAATTCCTCAAAGACCTTCCTGTCAGAGATTAATTGTGCCTCATCTATTATAAGAACAGGTGTGATCCCTGAACTGTATAATTCATAAATCCTCTCATAGAGAAGTTCTGTAAGTTCGTGGCGATTCGATGGGACCTGAGGAATATCAAGTCTTTTAAGAAGAAGTTTCAGGAATTGAAGTGGAGAAAGCCTCGGATTCAGCACCAGGACAGTCCGATACTTAGCCTCATCAAGGTTGTCCATAAGTGCCCTCGTTATTGTGGTCTTTCCCGAGCCCACCTCTCCTGTAAGGAGTGCAATCTCCTTTTCCTCCACTGCATACTGGAGTCTTGCAAGGGCCTCTTCATGGGTCTTACTGAGATATAAGAACTCAGGATCAGGGGTCTTTGAAAAGGGTTTCTTCTTCAGTCCATAAAACTCTTCATACATAATATCTTCCCCTCAGACTGTCGCTGTCTTAAATTTCATAATTGTGCTCTCCTGTAAAAAGGCATCCACATCAAGGACAAGTATGAGTTCATGCCTGCCCACCTCTGCTGCACCAGCATACCAGCGGAGGTCTTCGAGATAACTACCCAGTGGCTTTATTACAATCTCCTGTTGACCCAAAAGCTCATCAACGACGAGGCCGATCTTCCGATCACTACTGCCTCCTACAACTATATAAAGACGATCTCTCCTGTTACCTTCGCCACCAATCTGGTTCTCCTCTAAACCAAGCACACGAGAAACCCTTATCAGTGGAAGGACGGTTCCCCTCAGATTGTAGGTCTCTCTCTTCTCTATCGTCTGTATCTCCGAGGATTTAATCTCAAGGGACTCAGAAACAGATGTTAGTGGAAGGGCAAACTTCTCTTTACCAACCTTTATGATAATAGATTTTATTATTGCAAGGGTGATAGGTATGGTGAGTCTTACAGTGGTACCCCTGTCAGGAGCGGTATCCATCTCCACAAATCCTCCGATGGAGGCAATCCTGTCCCTCACCACATCCATTCCAACACCCCGGCCTGAGATCCTTGTCACAGTATCCTTTGTGCTGAATCCTGGTGTAAAAAGGAGTTCCAGTAGTTCTTCCTTTGAAACCTCCCTTTCAGGAGAAAGTAATCCTTTCTCTATCGCCCTCTTCCTAACCTTCTCCATATCCACTCCCCTTCCATCATCAGAGACCTCCACAGCCACATGATTCCCCTTCTGATATGCCCTGAATATAATCCTTCCTATCTCGTCCTTTCCCTTTGCCTTCCTCTCTTCAGGTGGCTCTATCCCATGATCTATGGCATTTCTCACAAGATGCATAAGTGGCTCCATTATATTGTCAGATATGGACTTATCTATCTCTGTATCCTCACCATAGACCTCCAGATTCACAGGTTTATTGACCTCTCTTGAATATCTCCTGAGCATCTGATTCATCTTTGCAAAGAGCTGACCCAGGGGGACCATCCTTATAGCAAGAACCTGATCCTGAAGTTCATGGATCCTCTTTTCCAGGCTTGAAGATATCTTGTAAAGGTCAAGGATCAGAGGGGACATCCCATAGGTCTCCTTAAACTCATCAGCCACCCTCTTTATAGCACCCCTTGTAAGACTTATTTCACCTACGGTGTTAAGGATCAGGTCGAGTTTGTTTATATCCACCTTTACAGTGCTTGATGTTAACTCCTTACTTAGTGGCGAAGTAACAGTCTGCGGAGAGGCCGGGCCTGATGGAGCTCCCTTGGGTCTTGGGCTAACTCCTGCAGGCTGGATTGAACCCTTCAGAAGGGTTTCTGCCTTGATATCATGGGAACTGAGCTCCTCAGGTGATTGGTTCGATGCAAAGAGAAGTCTGAAACCTATGGAATCGGGAGGAAGATCTGCCTGGGTTGGCATGGTGGCAATAAGCTCTCCCTGGGCCTTTATTCTATCGGATATCTCCTTGAGGGCTGTATCAAAGCTCATAAGGGGAAATACCACATCTGTATAGTAGATGGACTTTCCCTCCCTGATATTTGCCTTGAGTCTGCTCTCCTCATATTGAGAAAGGACACTGAGAAGGCTGCTGTCTATAAGGCCTTCAAGTTTAATCTCCTCTTGTTTTATTGCATGGGTTGCCCTGAAGGATTCTATATCTTGAACATAATTGGATACATCACTTAGTGGCGAAGTAACAACTCCCCCTTCGCCGCTACTTGGCAGGCCCTCTTGTTCTATACCTGTAATAAGGGATTTAAGGATATCTATGTTCTTGAGGATAAAATCCACCACCTCCTCCGAGGGTTCTATCTTACCCAATCTCAGGTCATCAAGGAGGTATTCAAAGACATGACTCAGATCAGATATGGATTTAATCTGGAATAATCCTGAAAGGCCCTTTAATGTATGGATTGACCGAAAGAGGGCGTTTACTGTATCGGGATTCAGACTCTTATCAAGGTCTTCCTGAAGCTCAAGGGCAAGTCTCTCAGCCTCTTCTATCAATTCCTCTGCCTCTAATACAAACTCCCTTAGAGATGACTTCATCGTCAACTGTTACCTCGCCACCAAATTAGGCTTAAGACTGAAGGCTGAAGAAAAGAAAACAACTTTCCTCTTTTTTGTCTTTTAACTTCAGCCTACCGCCTTCAGCCTTCAGCCTCATTTACTTCGCCACCTAAGTGTGGCATGAGAACCTTTTTTATAGCCTCTCTTAGTTCCTCTGGCTTAAAGGGTTTGGTGATATAAGCAGAGGCACCCAGGCTCATACCCTTCTTTCTGTCCTCTTCACTACGCTCTGTTGTGACTATTATCAATGGAATATCCTTATAAAGGGGATTGGTCTTCACAAATCTTATAAGCTCAAGGCCATTGATGTCAGGCATGTTTATATCTGTGATCACCAGATCAAACTTCTCAGAGGGCAGTATCTTTAAGGCCTCAAAGCCTGAGGCAGCCTCAACAATATTAAAGTCATTCATCTCCTCAATAACAGTCCTGATAAGGGATCTTGTCGTCTCAGAATCTTCAACTATCAGAATATTTTTCATAGCTAATTCTACCAGATAATAATAAATGATTCAACTATAATCCCTCCTATCCCCAATCTGTCTCAGCCTTCTCTCAAGGAGTGCCTTCTCAAGGGCAAGGCCTGCCTGGTTTATAAAGATCTCGAGCCCTTCTGTATGGGCAAAAGGCTCACCTGTAATGGAATTATCACAATAAAGGAGTGCCACGACCCTCCCTTCAGCTATTATGGGGAAGAAGGCAACCTCTCTCGGCCATCCCCCACCTATAAGTGATATAAACCTTTCTGTTACCGGATCCTTCTGCATCTGACCTTTATAAACCATTGCCTTATTGATTATATCCCTTAAGAATCGTGAATCCTTTATATTGAGTCTCACCTTCCTTATCTTCTCATCAGCTCCTTCTATCTCGAGCCCGAACTGTCCAAGACCGATGATCTCCTCCTCATCCACTATAAAGATAACACCCCTCTGGAATATATCACTGGCAAACCTTAATATAAGAAGGGTTATCTCTGAGGAGGAGCTGGGAAATCTGAGCTCCACACTTAACGACCTGAGTCTTGATATATCCTTTCTCTCCTCTGGCCTGGGCTCAAACCATTCTTCTTCAGCCCTCTCCTCATCTGCCCCAGGAATTATCTCTTCTGGTTTCAGGTATTCCTGACGCTGTGTTTCATCATAAATCCTTGCACCTTCCATAATCAGGTATTCAGGGCTCAATCCCTTGGATACCTCCCATCCGGTATCCATGTAGGAGGAGACAGAATCAAGAGAGAGAACATCGAGTTCAAATTCAAAATCTCCATCTTCCCACTGCATAAGGTCAAAGACTACCCTCTCTATCCTCTTCTTTGTCACCCTGTCAAGGGCCTCCTTTGTTACTGCTCCGAGGTCAAGGAGTATCTCTGCTAAGGGTTTTTCAGGAAGGAGTCTTTTTGCCTCAATGGCAAGATTCACAATAGACTGGCTCACAAATCCTGCTCTCACGAGGTCATCAGCAAGGCTTGTACCGAGGGTATCTGACTCTGCCCTCACGACAAGACCATTTTTAAATACTACAAAGGCATTCTTACCCCTGCCCCTTATAAGGAGTGTCCCTGTCTTTTTCCCAATGCTGAGGATCTGGAAGATATCCGAAAGGGCAAGATCCTCGAGTTTTCCAACAAGGCTCATCCCTTTTTAACCTTCAACCCCTGTTATAGAATTCAGTCCCCCACTCTTACCTCGCCACTAAAAAGTATATCAGGCAAAAAGAAGGGGTGTCAAATACTTCAGGATCCTGCAGTTGATGAGAGGATATTTGTCACTCCCAGTCTTATCATCATTATGGCAATAGCCCCAAGAAGCAGTGCCATGACCTTTGAGAAGGCCAGGATACCTTCTTTACCAAGAAACCGGACTATACCATCAGCCCATCGAAAGGAGATCCACACAATCAGGAGATTTATAAGGAAGGAAAAGACTGTTATAAAGATCCCGAACTGTTCTACAAGCATGAGAAGGGTGGTAAGGACTGCAGGACCCACTATAAGTGGCACCCCTATTGGCACGACACCTGCCATGAGGGAATACCTTCTCTTTTCTGTATCTCTTGTTATTTCAGAAACGGCAATAAAAAGGAGTATGATGCCTCCTGCTATCTTGAAGTCATCAACAGTAATCCCCAAGAGAAGAAATATCCATCTGCCAACAAAGAGGAAGGTGATCCCCACAAAAAAGGCAGTTATTACCGAGGCCCTTATAATCTTATTCCTCTGAATCCTTGACATACCCTCTGTTATGGAGAGAAAGACCCCAAGGACGGCAAAGATATCTATGGCAACAAATAGGGGGATAAAGGCTTGGAGAAAGGTCATGATTATAATTTAATTCCCAGGTCAGGCATGTATCTCGTTATAAAGCCCAAGGAATCTGTGGCCAGCATGATCCCGAAGGCCACGAGGACGAGACCACTGATGAATGTAACATATCTCATGTACCGGTAAAGCCCCCTGGTGTAACTTAGAAAGATATTTATCGCCATGGCAGAGATGATAAAGGGTAAACCAAGGCCAAGGGAGTAGGCTCCCAAAAGGGCCATTCCATAAAGGACGGATTCCTTTGTAGAGGCGTAGATGAGGATGCTCCCGAGGATTGGACCGATGCAGGGTGTCCAACCAGCTCCAAAGGTTATGCCTACGATAAATGAACCTATAAGACCTGCAGGTCTATCCTTGAGTTCTATCCTCTTTTCTCTCATGAGGAGATTTAGATTCAAGAGACCTGCAAGAAAGAGTCCAAAGATAATTATGAGGATACCTCCTATAATCCTCACAACATCCCTGTAGTGCAAGAATAATCTGCCGATGGTTGATGATGAAGCCCCAAGGAGGATAAATATAAAGGAAAACCCTGCCACAAAGAAAAGGGAGTTTATAAAGGTTACCCTTCTGATCCTTGCCCTCTCTGGACTGCCATCTTGGGAACTGGTATTCTCTGTAAGATCCTTAAAGGATAGGCCAGTTATGTAGGAGATATATGATGGTATCAGGGGCATCACACAGGGACTGAGAAAGGATACGACTCCGCCCAAGAAGGCAATTCCAAAGGATAGATCCTTCATATAGCACACTCCGAGGTGTCACCTTTTATCTTCTCGATGGCATGGGGTATTACAGGGAGGATGACGGAGAGATTCTCAGCCACTGCCCTTGGACTTCCCGGAAGATTTATTATAAGGGTTTGTCCCCTTATGCCAGCCACTCCTCTTGAAAGCATAGCCCTCGGTGTCTTCTTAAGACCCTCTAATCTCATGGCCTCAGCAATTCCAGGCACTAACCTATCAATCACCTCAAGGGTTGCCTCAGGTGTAACATCCCTTGGGGAAAGGCCTGTTCCACCTGTTGTGAGGATAAGGTCAACCATCCCTGAATACTCCATGAGTTTACTCTTTATCAATTCCTTCTCATCAGGTATCACCTCGTATATTACCACATCTCCGAGCTCTGCTGTAAGCTCCCTGATAAGTCTTCCGCTCTCATCAACCCTTTCACCCCTTGAACCCTTATCACTCATTGTAAGAATAGCAATCCTTAACCTCATCACTACCACCTCGCCACCAAATTAGGCTGAAGGCTGAAGAGAAAAAACAATAATCCTGTCTTTGTCTCTTTTCTTCAGCCTTCAGCCTTAAGCCTATTTATTGCCTTAATCTCATCTCCCACCTTCAGCGTTCCACCTTTTAACACCTTTACGAATATCCCCTCACGGGGCATGACACAATCTCCAGCCTGTCTGTAGATAGCACACTTAGTATGACACTCCTTTCCTATCTCTGTGACCTCTGTGAGCACTTCACCTATGGAAAGTAATGTCCCCAGAGGGAGCCTGAGGAGATCTATTCCCTCGGTGGTTATATTTTCTGCAAAGTCACCTGGTCCCACATCGAGACCCCTCAGCCTCATCTTTTCTATACTCTCTATTGCCAGAAGGCTTACCTGTCTGTGCCAGGAACCTGATGCATGGGCATCACCAACAATACCAAAATTCTCCTCCACCCGTGCAGTTTGAACAGGCCTCTTCCTCACTCCCTTCTTATCGCTGATATTTATTGATACGACCCGTGCCATACTTAGTGACGAAGTAACAATTATCTCTTTTGCCTTCTGGATCTTCTTAGATTCTGTGAGGTAGAATCTCCAAGACCATATTCCTTGATCTTTTCCCTCAGGGTAGTCCTGCTAATACCCAAGGCCTTGGCTGTCCTTAATTGATTACCCTCCATTGTCTCAAGGACTATCTTTATAAGGGCCTTCTCAACCTCTGATATCACAGTACTGTAAAGATTTGACCTCTTAAGACTGGCCATATCCTTTATATATCTCTTCAACCTATCAGAAAGAAATTCCTCAAGGGTGCAAAGTTCTTTCTGGACAGGTTTTATCCTCTCAACCATCTTGCCACATCCTTTGCAAAATAGGTGAGTATAAGGTCAGCTCCTGCCCTCTTAATGGAGGTGAGTATCTCCATAACAATCCTTTTCTCATCAATCCATCCCAGTCTTGCACCAGCCTTTACAAGGCTGTATTCACCGCTTACATTGTAGGCAGCAACAGGCAGATCAAAATTCCTCTTCACATCAGAGATGATATCAAGATATGAAAGGGCAGGCTTTACCATCACAATATCAGCACCTTCCTCAATATCAAGTCTTACCTCACGAAGGGCCTCCCTTCTATTTGGTGGATCCATCTGATAGGACCTCCTGTCTCCAAACTGTGGAGCTGACTGGGCTGCCTCCCTGAAAGGACCATAAAATGCCGAGGCATATTTAGCAGCATAACTCATTATGGGAATGTGAGAGAAACCCTCTCTATCAAGGGCATCCCTGATGGCCTTCACCCTTCCATCCATCATATCTGAAGGTGCTACCATATCAGCACCAGCCCTTGCATGGGATACTGCCTCTTTCTGTAATAATTCAAGGGTTGGGTCGTTAAGGATCTCATTCCCCTTCACAATCCCACAATGACCATGGCTTGTATATTCACAGAGACAGACATCTGTAATAATATATAGATCTGGTACCTTATCCTTTATAGCCTTTATAGCCTGCTGGATCACACCATCTTCTCTGTAGGCATGGGACCCCACTTCATCCTTATCTTCAGGAATTCCAAAAAGTATAACAGCAGGGATCCCAAGATCAAATACCTCCTTTGCACTCTTTACAACCATATCCACAGATTCCTGATAACATCCTGGCATTGAAGGAATCTCATTCTTTATTCCCTTACCAGCTATAACGAAAAGTGGATAAATAAGGTCATCAACCGTGAGGAGAGTCTCTCTCACCATCCTCCTTATAGTCTCATTGGACCTGAGTCTCCTTGGCCTGTGAATAGGAAACATAAAGACCTCCTCCCTCCTTCACATCCTGTTATCTAAAATAGAAGGATAATCTTCAGGACATCCCCCTCCTGCTCTTACTTTGCCTCTTAGGCTTAAGCAGAGAAGTTTAACAAAAGTCTATCAGAAGGGCTCAGAATGTGTCAACCTCGCCACTAACTGTTACCTCGCCACCAAGTGGCTTTTTATCTTTACGAATATATTGACAATCTCTGGCTCAAAATGTCTCCCGGCAAATCTCTTTAATTCCTCCAAGGCCTCCTCATTGCTCAGGGCCTTTCTGTAGGGTCGGTCTGTTGTCATGGCATCATAGGCATCGGCAACGGAGATGATCCTTGCAAATAGTGGGATATCCTTCCCCCTCAGGCCATGCTCATCTCCTTCGTATCGAGGGTGGAATTAACAAGAGAGGTCATCTCTATCAGGGCATGGAGCTGCCTTATCTTCCTCTCAACTTCCTGAACCATCAGGTTCCACCCTCAGAAGAATCTTTATTCTTCTCTCCCACCCCACTCAGTGGCGAGGTAACAGTACTTAGTGGCGAGGTAACAGTTCCAGCAGGTAAAAGCCTTCTTATACCTGCAACTCTTTTACTGAAATAAGGTGATTCAAGAGATGAGATGGTAACCCTTTTAAGGCTTCTTGATGCATGGATAAAGAGGTTTCCACCAAGGTATATCCCCACATGGTCAGGGAATACCCTGTTTCTTATGAAGAAAAAGACGAGGTCACCTGGTAATATCTCTTCAGGAGATACAGGTTCACCAGCAGTAAATTGTTCCCGTGCGGTCCTGGGGAGAACTATACCGAGGGTCTTAAAGACTGTAAAGACAAGCCCTGAACAGTCAAGCCCTCCATAGGAAAGACCTCCCTTCCGGTAAGGAATATCCAGAAAGGAGAGGGCAAGATCTACTATCCGATCCCTACTCAGTGGCGAGGTAACGGTCAAACCATCTTGAGAAGAGGGTCCTGATGTATTGCTAAAACTGACCTCTTTACTCCTTTTTAATAGGATCTTCTGCCCAGCCTTTATCACTGTCCCCTTGAGATTATTCAAGGCCTTTATCTCATCAATAGAGATGCCAAATCTTCTTGATATACTGTAAAGGGTATCTCCCTTTTTCACTCTATAAAAAAGGGGTTCTCCCCTGCTTAAAGGCGAAGTAATAGTTGTAACTTCAGTTTCTGCCCTTAAAGGCGAGATAACAATAAGGCATAGGCTGAAGAAAAGAGAGATAATTGTTAATCTAAGGATCCAGGTCTTAGTGGCAAGGTAACAGTTAGTTGGTCCCTCTTTTACATCCAATGACATGATATTCATTATACCAGAAAGAAAACCGAAAGTGTTGACATCTCCATTTATTCCATGATACCTTTCAAATATGCTCGGCTTTATCGGTGGTGGAAATATGGCAGAGGCCCTGATAAAGGGCATCCTCAAGGGAATGGCCTCCATACGACCTGAGG
>CAMTWD010000060.1:0-3374 GCA_947085365.1 uncultured Nitrospirota bacterium
AAATTCCCTAATAGTCCCCTCTCCCTTGACGGCCCCCTCACCCTCGCCCTCTCCCCAAAGGGGAGAGGGGATAAGAAAATAGGGGGGTTGAGAGGATTAACAATTTTCTATCTCTATTTCAGCGGCCCTGTCTTCATATTTGTAAATTGCTTAAGGCGACCAGCCCGGGCTGGTCGCCTTAAAACTTATTAAGGATTTTACACAAGTAAATCCGCCTTTCAAAATCAGGTTACCCCTTAAAAGGGTGTCCAAATTAAATATCTCTTTACCCATACCAGTATGTCTCTTCACTATTACATAAAGATTACGACTCCTTCTTAATCTTCAATATCAAAAGCGTGATAGTTCCGAGCATATAAACTATCCCTCCGATTAGTGCCCATAACGCTCCGGGCTCCTTGCTCACCTCAAGTAAGACTGCCTTATAGGGATAAACCCTTACATCTTTCACATATATGCCGAAGCCTTTATAAAAAGAAGGCGCATTGAACTTGATAGTATCTTTGATTATCTTGTCATCAGCAAAATAATTTATATTCACTTCAAGATCAGATAAAAAACCTGAAGGACTTGTTCTCACTGATATATCCGCAATCTCAACGGTGACATTATTGGGAAGCTTCAGGAAAGACCCTTCAAAGGCAACTACTGCTTCCTTAAAACCTCCGAAAGAGCTCACGAGATGAGCCAGCAGGATAAACAAAAATCCGATATGGATTATCTGAGGCGATATAAGAAGCAGCCACTGAGTAAAGCCTTTTTTCTTTATAATTGAATCAATACTGCACAAAATGGTGTTTAAGGTAAGAAGCGACAAAAGCCCTATCGTACCCCAGAGCCACCAAGTAATAGATAAGGGCTGGGCTCTTAGCCACTCAAATAATGGCATAGAGTGAATTGTCTGGAACTCCTGTCTTAGGGGCATTATAAAAGCGCCAGCGAAAAAAAGAAGGATCATGATAGTGAGAAGCCAGATAGAAGTCCTGAGTGATAAAAAAACTCCATATATCTTTCTAAACATGATCATTTACCTACTTCAAAAGGTATGCGAGCTCTTCATTAAAAGATTCACACCGAGATATGTAAATAATACAATAAAAAATCCTATAATACCGAGCACAGCCACAGGCTTACCCATCCAGCCTGGCCTCAATCTTGCATGGAGATAAAGGCTGTAAAAAAACCATAAAATTGTTGTCCATAGCTCTTTTGGGGTCCAAACCCAGTAAGTGCCCCATGCAAGATAAGCCCATACACCGCCGAATATCATTGAGATAGAAAACATAGAGTAACCTGTAAGTATAGCCTTATATTGCAATATCTCTATTTTTTGATCCTTATTCTTTATAAATAAAAAACCCAACACAGCTCCTATTCCAAAAAGGGCATAAGAAAAGAATGCAAGGATAACATGCAATTCAAACCAGTATGTCTTTAAAACAGGAGGCAAAGGCATATTGTGAGGTCTGGCTAAAAAAGAGAGCAGAGCAAAAACAGATGCCGTAATTACAACAGCATCCATGAACTGCTTTTTAAATCCCTCTGTATGTCTGTTTGGTAAAGGAGGGGCAGAGAGATTTTCTATAGTAGCAGTGGTTGATTTCATTGCAGATGAAAAAGGGATGGCAAAAGCAACCATTGATGCGGATAAAAAGAACAGAGTATCATGCGGCCCGACTAAGGGCAGTCTCTCAAGCTGAATCCCTCTCATCAGCATATAGGCAAGCTGAAGGAGAAGACCTCCATAAATAAAAAACCCTCTACCCAAGCTGAAAAGATAAAAAATAATGGCCAGAACTGCGATTATTATCATAGCTGTCCGAAATAAGCCACAATCATAAGATCTACCATTATAAAATAAGGATTTTACACAAGTAAATCCGCATTTTCAAAATCAGGTTATCCCTTAAAAGGCTGTCCAACTTAAATATCTCTTTAAAGGTTCTCTTTACCCATACAGGGATCTTAACCTCTCCAGTCCTCATGGGGTCAGTAATACATTCAGTAACCTCCTTTTCTTTTTGATATGGACAAAAATTAAGGTTTACTGGATGGTTGCCTTTTTGTCATGGCGAGGAAAGAATCAATTTTCAGGTAGATTATTTTTGAGGAATACCGCACTCTTGACTTTTCTATACTGAATAATTATAATTCAATTTATGAATGATTTTCATTCAAACACTGAATGGATTTACAAAAAGAGATATATCGGAGATTTAGTCAGGTCAGCTCTAAAAAGTTTCCCTGTAATTGTCATTTCTGGGGCAAGGCAGGTTGGGAAAAGCACATTTTTGCTCAGGGAGTTTCCGGATTTTAAATATATAAACCTTGATTATTTTTCTATTTTAATGCAGGCAAAAAAAGACCCGTCTTCTTTATGGATTGGTGCAGACAGAGTGATTATTGATGAGGCTCAAAAGGTACCTGAAATTTTTACTTCGATAAAAATAGCAGTTGACAGCGATAGAAAAAAGAGATTTCTTATATCGGGTTCGTCCAATCTTCTTTTAATGAAAGGAATAACAGAGACACTCGCTGGCAGGGCAGTGTATTTTGAGATGATGCCAATGCTTTATGGAGAGCTAATGGGAGAACCCAAAAGAGCGAAAAATTTTTTTGCTTTATGGGATAAAGAGTGGACTATCACCGAGCAAAAGATTGACCAGGTCTCTCCATTTAACTTTTTATTAAAAGGTTTTATGCCACCCCTTATGTATTTAAAAGAGTTAAGAGAAATACTTTTGTGGTGGGAGGGTTATGTCAAAACCTATGTGGAAAGGGATTTAAGGGAGCTGTCTCAGGTAGAATCCCTTATTGACTTTCGAAGAGTTCTGGATTCAGTTGCATTAAGGACTGGCAATATATTGAATCAAACGGAAATAGCAAGGGATACAGGAGTAAGTCAACCAACAGTGTATAGATATTTAAAATTACTTGAGGTGTCAAACTTAATAAAAAGAATCCCTCCTTACTTCAAAAGCAAAACAACACGAATTACAAAATCGCCAAAAATATACTTCATTGATCCTGCTTTGAGTGTTTATCTTTCAGGTTATCATGATGAACAATCTTTAGCAAATGCAAGAGAAGTTGGAGGATTTTTTGAAACAATGGTGTTTTTACATCTTTCAGTGCTTTGTGAACTTATGATTCCGAAGGCAAAGATATTTTACTGGCGAGCAACTACAGGCAAAGAAGTTGATTTTGTAGTGGAACATGGAAGAAACTTGCTTGCGTTTGAGACAAAGTTAACGAAAAATCCTTCATTTGACGATATAAAAAATTTGCTCACCTTCATGCAGATACATCCTCAAACATTAAGGGGCATATTACTGCACGCTGGAGATACTATAAAATGGCTTCATTCAAAGATT
>CAMTWD010000061.1:0-13789 GCA_947085365.1 uncultured Nitrospirota bacterium
ATCATATCCTTCTCTTCCACCTTTTTTATTACCTCCCTCACAGAATCCACCAGACCCCTCACAGCAATCGTCTGGGATGCCAAAAGGACAAAAAGGCAGAGGGAAAGGAAATCTATGATCGTGAGAGTAGTTACCTCGCCACTTGGAACTGGAGAGAGAATACGCACTATGGCTACAGAGACTATAAATGTCGAGCCAACGATTATAAAGACTAAGAGGACTCCACCCACCCTTTCTGCCCTTCCTTTAAAGAATCTTCTCAAGATTCTCTCTGTCCTATTTATAGCCCAGCCAATAATCCTTACAGGATGGGGAATCCACCGGGGATCACCTATCAGAAGGTCCAGTAAGAAGGCAAGGGCAATGTGGATTGCCCCAATCTTAAAGGCTATAGAAAGGCTAACTATTACTTCATCAATAAGTTCAGATGCCAAGGAGCCTCCAGATAAAGGATAGATCTATATGCCTCTCGATAATCTCAGAGAGTTCATCAATCACCCTTTCCTTTATCTCCCTATACCTCACCAACGGCTCAAGAGGGGAAAGGCCGAGCCTCATCCTTGCTGAGTTTATAACAGCCCTGCGGAATTCATCATTCTCGAATATCCCATGCATATAAGTTCCCCAACAATTATTATTTGATGAACCATCAGGAAGGGTTTGTAATGAGGGGAATCGTGTGATCTGAAACAACCCTATATCACCATCACTCACTCCCTTATGGATCTCATATCCCTTGAAATTATCTACAGAGGAGAGGTCACATACTGAAGGTGATCTCATAACAATGGCACTCACTTGAGCAGTAATCTTTTCTTTCTGGAATTCTGTCTCTATATCCAGAAGACCTATGCCATCAACCTCACTCATCAACTCACCTTCCAGACCGTGGGGATCTGAGAGTCTCTTACCGAGGATCTGGTATCCTCCACAGATACCTATAATCTGGATACCCTTCTGATAGGCCCTCCTGATACTCTCATCAAGTCCGGATCTCTTGAGAAAAAGAAGATCCTTTATTGTATTCTTCGTTCCCGGCACTATAAGGATGTCAGCATTCTCTATATCTGTGGGATTCGTGGAATAAAGGAGATCCACATCAGGCTCGTATAAAAAGGGATCAAAATCAGTAAAATTAGATATATAAGGAAGCCTCAAAACCACAATCCTTATCTTTCTAAGATCTTCTTTTAGTGGCGAGGTAACAGGGGGTCGCACAGGGGGAAACAAAGTTCCCCCCTGTGTACCCCTAATAGTTCTGAATCCTCTCATTAAAGAGAGGGCCAGACTGTCCTCCTCAGGTAGCCTGAGATCCTCCAGATAGGGAATCACACCTATTACAGGCCTCCCTGTCTTTTCCTCTATCATCTTAAGTCCGGGTCTTAATATCTCGGGGTCTCCTCGAAACCTGTTTATAACAAAGGCCTTTATTAATCTACTCCGCCTTCCAAGGAGTTTTACTGTTCCGTAGAGACTGGCAAAGACCCCACCCCTATCTATATCACCCACGAGGATCACGGGTGCACCGGTATATTCTGCCACCGCCATATTGACGATATCTCCATCCATGAGATTGATCTCCGCAGGGCTTCCTGCACCCTCGATCACTATAAGGTCATACATGGAGAGGAGCCTCTCAAAGGAAGAGATGACATGACCCCAGAGGGATCTCTTCATTTCATAATACTCCTTTGCACTGAAATGACCCCAGACCTTTCCGTGGACAATTACCTGACAGCCCTTAGAGCCAGATGCCTTAAGGAGAATGGGATTCATATCCACTGAAGGTTCAATCCTTGCTGCCTCTGCCTGAAGTGCCTGGGCACGACCTATCTCACCACCTTCCTTTGTGATAAAGGAATTCAGTGCCATATTCTGTGCCTTAAAGGGTGCGACCCTGATACCCCTGTTATTAAAGAGCCTACAGAGGCCAGCAACAAGGATGCTCTTACCAGCACCTGAACCTGTCCCCTGAATCATCAATCCCTTTTTCATACTCCTCAGCCTAATTCCCTGCCAATAATTAACCTGTATAGTTCATAAGCCTTACCACAACCGTTACATCGCCATCAACTGTGCTTAGTGGCGAAGTAACAGTGCTTAGTGGCGAAGTAACAGTTACTTTGCTACTAATAGGATATCTCCTTTGAAACTCAATGATATTTATAGCTCCGTAGTCCTGTTCTATCCTGAAGATATTTTCAAGGGGCATACTAAGTAATTCAGCAAGGATTATTCTGTTCACACCGCCATGGGCAACGATAATCAGATCCTTTTCGCCACCTACGGTATCCTCAAGAATCCTCTTTAATGCAGTCATTACCCTTTCCCGAACCTCCATAGTGCTTTCACCTTGAGGTGGACTGTAAAGGAGTGGATTCTCCACCCATGCCCTGAACTCCTCAGGATACCTTTCTCCTATCTCCTCAAAGGTCATGCCCTCCCATATCCCGAAACTCCTCTTCCTGAACTCAGGGATAACAACAGGCCTTATACCAAACCTCTCTCCGATTATCTCAGCACTCCTTAATGCCCTTATAAGGGGAGAGGAGAAGAGTATTAAAGGCCTCCGGGAATGGTCAATCCACTTACAGAGAGATCCTGCAGTTCTACCTATCTGCCTTACACCCTCCTCACTCAGCGGGAGATCCATACTGCCCTTGTATCTTTTTATCTCACTGCCTTCTGTGGCGCCGTGCCTTATGAGATATAAAGTCTTGACCATAATATCACCATCATTAAAAAGATTACCTCTGAGATCTCACTCAGTGCACCGAGGGTATCTCCTGTAAGACCTCCAAACCTTCTATTGCAGAAGAGGATCCATACAATAGCAAGAAGATAGCCTAAAAGGGTAACCAATCCGTAAAAAAGGCTGTAGGCTGTAGATAGGCTCAGGGCTGAAGCTAAAATCCCTGTTACATCACCAACTACGGTAAGGAGATAGATCATTCCGTATATTAAAGCAAGGAAGAAGAAGGATAACAAAAAGCCCTTTCCACTTATTCTCCCCAGAAATACTTGACCGAGTCCATCCTTTTTTGCTGGTCTTCCAAAGGTCATGGCAGAGATCATCACCCATTTTGAGAAGACGGGCATGAGGACCAGGGAGGAGTAATATGTAAAGGGAATGAGGTGGGAGATATTCTTCAAGGAGAGATACTTGAGTCCTATAACAGAGACTATGGCTGTCACACCAATGGGACCGCTAAAACTATCCTTTGCCACCTGAAGCCTCTTATTTATATCAATCTCTCTGTCGCCAGAGGATTTTACTCGAAGGGCATCAAAGGTATCGGAAAGTCCGTCTATATGAAACCCTCCATTCAGCAAGATATATGTAACGAGAACAATAAATATAGATAGCTCATAATGAAAGGCCTCCTCACTGAGACGAAGAACAAATAACAGTATAGACCCCTGAATTAAACCCACAAATACAAAATAGGGAACAGACCTTATCATATCCTCCTCAGAGACAGGACCCCTCACCCTTACAGGGAGGACAGTCAAGAATTGCAATGCCAGCAAAAGATGCCTCATCCCTTACTGCTACATCGCTGATGTGGAGACACCTGCCTCCTGAAAGGTTGCCATCTCCTTATATATCTTCAATCCAGCCTCTATCATGAGCATCGCAAGGGCAGCACCTGTCCCCTCACCAAGCCTCAGGTCAAGGTCAAGTATTGGCTTTAAGCCGATCTTTTCAAGCATTGCCTTATGTCCGACCTCCACAGAATTATGAGCAGCGAACATGTAATCCCTTGTCTCAGGCTTGAGGCAGTAGGCAATAAGTGCACCGGCTGTGGATATAAATCCATCAATCACGACGGGGATCCTGTTTGCTGAAGCTCCAAGGATAAGGCCTGCAATACCTCCTATCTCTGCACCTCCCACCTTCTGAAGGACATCTACAGGATCAGAGGGATCAGGACGATTCACCTCTATTGCCCTCTTTATGACCTCTATCTTTCTTCTCAGGGCACCATCAGATATGCCTGTCCCCCTTCCTGTAACCTCCTCAACAGGCCTTCCTGTAAGGAGAGAGGCAATGGCACTGGAAGGTGTGGTATTGCCGATCCCCATCTCTCCTGTTCCAAAGATCTTATATCCCCTCTTTACATAGGCATTTGCCAGTTCTATGCCGACCTCTATTGACCTTATAGCCTCCTCCTTTGTCATTGCTGGGCCTTTTGTAAAATTCCTCGTCCCTCTGATAACCTTCATATGAATAAGACCGTCAATCTCATTAAAATCATAATCAACTCCTATGTCTATGACAATTACATCAGCACCAGCATGTCTTGCAAGGACATTTATGCCAGCCCCACCTCTTAAGAAATTGAAGACCATCTGGGCGGTCACCTCTTTTGGATAGGCTGAGACACCTTCCTCCGTTACCCCATGATCACCAGCAAAGGTAAAGATTGCCTTCTTATTCAATGATGGCATCTTATCCTCTGTAATTGCCACAAGCCTCCTTGCAAACTCCTCAAGCCTTCCGAGACTTCCTAAGGGTTTTGTGAGATTATCAAGCCTCCTCTGGGCTACCTCATACCAGGAAGGATCAACGGGTTTAATCCTCCTTAGTGTCTCATCAATCATGTTTACCTCCTTACTGTTACTTCGTCACCAATCATTAACCCTTTATCTTTAAAGGTATCCCTGAAACCACTAAATATACCTCATCAGCAATCTCTGCCACTTTCTGATTGAGGATACCTGAGAGATCCCTGAATCTCCTTGTAAGCTCCTTTTCCGGAACGATCCCCATCCCCACCTCATTGGATACAATGAATAGTGGAGAGCGGACGGTGGAGAGTGAGTGACAAAAAGAACTTATCTCCTTCTCCAGATCAAGACCACTTAAGATCACATTCGATAACCATAAAGTAAGACAATCAAGGACAATCACACCATAACCGTCTCCTATCCCCTCAATCACCTCAGAAATCCTTAATGGTTCTTCGATAGTCTCCCATTCACCTCCCCTTTCGATCTTGTGCCTCTCGATCCTCTCCTTCATTTCCTCATCAAGGGCCTGGGCCGTAGCAATATATGCCTTTTTCCCTGAGAATTTAGAGGCATAATTCAGGGCAAATCTACTCTTACCACTCCTTGCACCACCTGTAATGAATACAATCCTTTTACCCTTCATAGCTACTTCTTATCAGAGCCTTCAAGATCTTTTTCAAAGATGCCTTAAAATAAAAAATCCTCAGAGCAGATGCCCTGAGGATTGCACCCTGTTTTACTTCATCCTCCTCGGGAAAGGCAGTTTAAGAATCTCAAACTGCCTGCAGGCAGGTCTTCTGGCTCCCGGATCAACCTACTCGCCAGCCTTCCCATCCATTAAAGGACAGTGGCTCTTTGGCTTTCGTCCCCGGTTACAGCGGCGGGACCGCTCCCGATTTTCACGGGATTCCCTATTAAGCCTTTCGGCGCCTGCGTATTAATTAAAAAACATATGATCCAGGAAAGTCAAGATTGACCCTGAAATAGAGATAGCCCCTCCAGAAAGGCAAAAACCCCTTCTGGTCTAATAATTTAAAATCCCAGCAAGGTCTGGGCTTATAATGTTTGAGGGATTCGCGAAGACATTGAAGATTGAAATGCCCATATCAGGCTCAAACAGGGGATTAAGGGCAGGATTTTATAAACGAGATGGAACTGTTACTTCGCCACTAAAACTGTTACTTCGCCACTAAGTGTGGTCATCTGAAGAAGATAATTTTAGAGACCTTTGAGATTTTACAACTCTGAATACAGAAATCGCTCAATTTGGGTATAATTATGAAATACTATGTTTGCTTTAAAGAAGATATTAACTGCATTTCTTTTGCCTCCAGGTATATTTGTTGTTATCTTATTATTTTCTGGATTATGGTTTTTATTTAAAAAAAACTGGAAGGTAGGTGTTATAAATTGTCTTCTTTGTATCTTCATCTGGGCATTTTCCATATCACCTGTTGCAGATGCAATGCTCAGGGGACTTGAATCTGGCCTTAAAATCCCTGAAGCTCCAGATGGAGATGTGATAATACTTCTCGGAGGAGGTGTATACGATAATGCTCCTGACATGACAGGTATTGGGGTGACTTCAGAGGAGATGAGCGCAAGGCTTGTTACTGCAGTAAGGCTGCAGCAGAGGCTTAATATTCCAATTATTATATCAGGTGGTAAGGTTTATAAACATAAAGCTGGAGAAGCGTCAATTGTAAAAAGACTCCTCATGGATCTTGGAGTGCCTGAAGAAAAGATTATAATTGAAGACAAGAGCAGGGATACTATTGAAAACGCAAAATACACTAAAGAGATATGTAAGAAATATGGCTTTAAAAAACCAATCCTTGTGACATCTGCATATCATATAAGACGAGCTGTGATGAGTTTTGAAAAAGTTGATATGGATGTTGTGCCATTTCCTGCTAACTTTAAGACATGGGAAAATAAAAAATACGACTGGATTGATTATCTGCCACAGGCAGATGAAGTAGAAAATTCCTATAGAGCCTTGCATGAATATATAGGCTTGTTATTTTATAAATTTGCATATTAGGAGGGATGTCCTATGATTCTTGGCGTAAATATTGATCATGTTAGAGTAGTAAGGGGGCAACAAAGGCGAGGGAAGTATATTCACCATTCTGTCAAGTATCATAACAGGGAAGATAGAAATCTTTGCAGAATGTAAAACTCATTATCCTCGCTTTATTACCCTGAGATGGCGCCCTAACCTAACTGTTACCTCGCCACCGAAAAGAGCACACCTGTTGACAAAAGCTCACAAAAAGTAATGTAATATAGTTATGAAGAAACTTACAATCCTGATAGCTATAAGCACGCTCCTTATCAGTTTTAATCTATCTTTTGCATCTAAGGAGGTGCCCTTTACCCTTGATGACAGGGACAGACTGATAAGGGTTGATGAAGGGCTTAAAGCGGTAAACCAGAGGATCGACACCTTAGAGAACTCGCTGAACCAGAGGATCGACACCTTAGAGAACTCGCTGAACCGAAGGATTGATACCCTGGAGAACTTGCTCTATGTAGTGATAGCAGGTATCTTTGCCCTTATTGGTTTTGTCATCTGGGACAGAAGAACAGCCCTTGCACCTGCAATCAGGAAGAACAAGGAGCTTAATGAAGACTCACTTCGCCACCTGTAGAAACCTCCCTTATTATCTTTACAATACAGGCACGGGCCTCTTCATCTGTCAGGATCTTCCCATGATTGAGGTTAAATTTAAAAGAGACTTCACCAAAATCTGCGCTATCTAATGCTACAAGACCATCACCCCTGCCAGGAATCCACTCCGGTGGGATAAGTCTTTCTGGGAGTAAAGGGATTATTGAACCAGGAAAAGAAAATATCTCCTCTGGTGTAAGGATATAATGATGATCTTCCTTCTGCATCCTCCACCTGTAGAGACTAAAGAGATGAGGATCGGTACCTGCAAGGGAAAAGGTTCTTATACCGTCAAGGGGCTTCAGGGATTTTATAAAAGGTGAATCCGGCAACAATTCCCTTATTGCCTCACTTCTGAAAAAATCACTTATCCTCCTGAGGGCCTTAAGGACCTTTCCAACTGTTACCTCGTCACTAAGTTCTGATAGATACTTGAGAAATGGTTCAAGCAGAGTTCCTGCAATCGAGAAATACTTGACCCATTCCGCCATCGTGCTACCCCTGTGAGGTGTCGCCACTGTTATAAGAGCTGATATCCTTTTTTTATCTCTTTCGTGTGTCTCAATGTATCTTCTCCCTATAAGTCCACCCCTGCTATGGCCAACCAATATTATATCTTTATCTGTCATGTTTGAGGTGAAATCAACCAGAGCCTTCAGTTCTTCCACTGCAAAATCTACAGGAGCAACAGGTCTTCTTTGAGACCAGGTAACTAAGGGATAGGCCTCTTTTTGGAGATCGTGATATGCTGTGGCAAGCCACGGAGGTGAGGTTCCAACAGTCAATATCTCTGGTTTAATCTCAGGTCTGGAAGGAAGTATAACCCTCTCCGGCCTTTTCCTCATGAGGAGATTAAAAGGGAAAAGCCCTCCACCTATCCTTGCCTCACAGGGAGAGGACCAGAGATTTTTATCCATCCCGAGTCCATGAATGAATATCACCGCAGGCTTACTGCGATCACCTGGCTGAAATTCAAGGTCAATTCTCATAGCCCCTTTAAGCTTACACCAAAAATTCCTTTACAGACAACTTAAGATTATATCCTCCGCAGGTGGCATATGATCTAATGCGGGGGTTGACAGTATTGGCTGTTACATGGTATAAAAGGCTACTATTCGATGTAACAGTGAGAAATTTCCGAAGATTATAAGTTTATAAAATAATATGATAGTTTTCTAATTTTTACAGAAATGTGGCCTTTGGCCATAGATAAAAATCGCCTTTTAGCGGCGAAGTTAACAGTGCAGCTTAAGAGGGAGGTGTAAGATGAAATTAGGTGTATTCCTGAGCGAATACAGGGCTGACACAAGTATCCTCAACAGACTCTCACCGGAAAAACTTGGAATCATCCTTGTGGGTAATGGTGTTTATCATGGAGCTATCAAGGAAAACGGACAGACATCACCTCTATTAAACCTGAAGGCAAACTTCTATGCCCTTAAAGAAGATCTTGAGACAAGGGGACTCAGTACCTCAAACCTTGATGCCCGTATCAAACCCGTTACCTATGGTGATGTGGTGGATCTGATATTTAATGAATATGAAAAACTTCTATGGATTTAGGAGGAGACCATGGGAACTCTAACGATAGGAATCTTTTCCAGCCTTGTGGGTTCAATGAATTATGATTTTGCCCTGAAACTTGCTGAGGCCGCCCTTGATAAGGGTCATAAGGTAAATCTCTGGTTTTCAGGAAATGCCACTGGATCATCTAAGAAAAATCAGAAACATCTGAAAGACTATTCCCACGGAGAAACACCTTTAAGGAAATTAATAGAAAAAGGTCTTGAGGTATGCACCTGTGAGGCCTGTACCCTTGCAAGGGGTATCCAGAAGCCCGATGCAATAGAAGGAATTCAGTGGAATGCCATGCACTGGTATCTTGCAAAAATTCATGGATCCGATAGGGTCCTCCATATAGGAGGTGAGTGATGGCAGATGTAAAGCTTGCCTTTATTGTTACAAAACCACCTTACAAATCAGAAAATCCAAAACTCGCTGCCACTCATGCAATGGCCTATCAGACTGTGGAGATCCTCCTTGATGAAGGTGATACCGTTACACCTGCGCTCTGTTATGTGGGAGATGGGGTTCTCAACTGTGTTAAAGGGCAGAAGGCAATGGAGATTTATGGAATTACAAGCACCGAGACCCATCTTAAAAATTGTCTCCTTGTTGATCTCAATGTATATGTCTGTAAAGAGGACTTAGAGCATTTTGGTATTTCTGAGGATATGATCGTGGATGCAGAAGAGATGGGTGCAGAGAAAAAGATTCAGGTTGTGCCTTTTGAGACAATAAAAAAGGTAATTGAAGAGGCAAATCATTTATTATATTTTTAAGGAAAGGAGGAGACTATGTCATTAAAGGATCAAACACCAGCAGAGGTTCTGGATGTCCTTGGAAGGGTATGCCCTTATCCACTGGTGATGACAAAAAAGGCACTGGAGAAACTTCCACCAGGTGCAATCCTGAAGATACTCTGTGATGCACCAGCCTCAGCAGAAGACTCCCTCCCCAGGTTTGCTGAAAAACAGGGCTATCCCTTTGAATCAGTAAAACTTGAGGATAAGGGCTACTGGGAAATCTACATCCAGAAGAAGTAAAATCCCTCAGAAATAAGGCTGAAGGCTGAAGATAGGCTGAAGGCTTAAGGCTTAAGGCTGAAGGCTGAAGAAAAAAGATAGAATTAGTCCCGCTCTCTGTTTTTATCCTCTCCAGCCTACGAGCCTTCAGCCTCAATTAAGAAGTTCACTAAAGTCCTTGATACTTATAAACTCACTTGGTGGTGAAGTAACAGCTGAAGAGATTTCCTTAACCTTAGAATTAGCCCTTGCCTTGTGAAGAAGATACTTTATACCATAAAGCCTTGCTGTCTTGAGGACATCAAGAGTGTCATCTATAAATAAGGTATTCTCTTTCCTGAACCCAATCTTTTTCTCAGCCTTCTGCCAGAACTCAAGATATTCCTTTGGGATGCCCATATCAAAGGAGGTTATAGCTCCGTCAAGGTATTTACCGAGCTCCGTCTTTTTCAATTTCATGGTGAGGACCTTATAATGGGCATTTGTTACAATCCATATCCTTTTTCTATGACGCCTCATCTCCTGAAGGAATTCCTCCACATGGGGATGCACCTCTATAAGATGCCTTATCTGCTCCTTGAGGGCAATTATGTCGAGCTTGAGTTCCCTTGACCAGTAATCCACATCTGTCCAGTTAAGTGTTCCCTCCTGTCTCCTGTATTTCTCAAAGAGCTCTTCCTTTGCCCTTCCAAAGGTAATCCCGTGTTTTTCAGCATATTTTTCAGGCACAAGATGCATCCAGAAGTAGTCATCAAAATATTTATCCAGGAGCGTTCCATCCATATCAAGAAGTATATGGGTAATCTCCTTACTGTAGAGGGCATCCTTTATATGTTTTAAACCTCTCTGCATCGTCACCTCTCTTACAGCCTACCCTTTGTGCTTGGTGTCTCTTTCAAACCAGGCTCATGGGATACCGCCTCTCTTAAAGACCTTCCAAAGGCCTTAAAGATGGATTCGTATATGTGATGGGGGTCTCTTCCATAATGAACCCTTATATGGAGATTCATCATGGCATTGTTAGAAAGGGCCCTGAAGAAGTCCTCAAATAGGGAAACCTCAAGATCCCTTAGCCTGGCACCTCTCTTTCTGACCCTGTAGACAAGATAGGGTCTCCCGCTGAGATCAATGGTAACCTCTGAGAGGCTTTCATCCATTGGGATAACGGCATTTCCATATCTTCTTATTCCCACCTTCTCACCCAGGGCATCTCTTATGGCCTCACCAATAACTATCCCCAGATCTTCTATAAGATGATGAAAATCCACCTCAATATCTCCTCTGGCATCTAGCTTAAGGTCAAACCTCCCATGATAGGCCATAAGGCCAAGCATGTGATTCATAAATGCAATGGGTGTATTAATCTCATATTTCCCGCTTCCATCAAGATTCAGCTCTACAGAGATATCCGTCTCTTTCGTCTTCCTTTTTATGGTGGATCTTCTCATAAAACCTCCTTCAAGGCCTTGAGAAAGGCCCTGTTCTCCTCTGGTCTTCCAACCGTCACCCTCAGACAACCCGGAAGCAGACCATTAAGGTTTTTTATTATAAAGCCTCGTTTTAAGAGGCCCCTGTGCACTGAGCCAGCATCTCTCACCTTAAAGAGGATAAAATTTGCCTTTGATGGATAGACTGTTACCCCTTCTATCCTTTCAAGAGACTCCATGAGCCTCTGCCTCTCTGAAATTATCTTTTTAACAATCCCTTTAAAAAAGGCCTTCTTCCTCAGTATCTGGAGGGCAATCCACTGGGTAAGGGAGTTCACATTATAGGGCAGTCTTGCCTTGTTAATCTCTCTTAATAGGTCTTCATGCCCAAAAACAAAACCCAGCCTGATACCTGCAAGACCTATCTTAGAGAATGTCCTCGTCACCAGAAGATTTGGAAAATCCCTTATATACCGCAAAAAACCATCTCCATTCTCTGCATAAGCCTGATAGGCCTCGTCAATCACAACAATACAATTGGCCTCTTTAATGATCGTGAGCATCTTCTCTTCGGAAAAACAATTACCCGTGGGATTGTTGGGAGAGCTTAAAAAGATAATCCTCGGTCTTTCCTCTCTTATAGCCTTTCTGAATAATTCAAGGGGTATGTCAAATCTCTCATCTAAGGGGATCTCAATAGTCCTGTATCCCAAAATGCGGGCAATTATACCATACATAGAGAATGTGGGCACAGGGTAACAGACAGGTCCTCCTGTTACAGCTATCAGATAATAGATCAGTTCATCAGAACCATTACCCTGAAGGATATTCTCAGGCCTTACATTCCAGAAGCGTGCCACAGCCTTTTTTAGAGCCTGTGCCTCTGGATCAGGATATCTATTTAACTGCCATTCCCTTACCATCTTTGGACCCCACATTAAAGATGGTGTATAGGGGCATTCATTGGCATCAAGCTTTATACCTTTCAAGAAAGCCTCCGGCCTGTACCCTTCAATCCTGAGGATATCCGGTCTGAAAAGATTCTCAATCCTTAGATCCATAAGACTCTTACCTCACCACCTACGCTACTGTCAGGGTATAACCTTGTTGAGTGGATATTCCACTATACCTGTGGCACCAGCCTTCTTTAATTTGGGGATGAGGTCTCTCGCTAACTTCTCATCAATCACCACCTCAAGGGCATACCACCCTTTTTCTGTAAGTTGTGAGATCGTTGGTGAATGCATTGCTGGCAACTGGGAAAGAATCTTCTTCAGATCCTTTTCGTGGAGATTCATCTTAAGACCCACCTTATCCTCCGCTGCCAGTGCCCCCTGAAGCAGAAGGCATATATTCTCCATCTTCTCCCTCTTCCATGGATCCTTCCACGATTCTTTATTTGCTATGAAACGGGTGGTGGATTCCAGTAATACATCAACAATCCTCAGGTTATTTGCCTTGAGGGATGTCCCTGTCTCTGTGAGCTCCACAATGGCATCAGCAAGATAGGGTGGCTTTACCTCTGTGGCACCCCAGGAAAAGTCCACCTGGGCATCTATACCCTTTGATTTAAGATATCTCTTGGTAAAGTTTACAAGCTCTGTAGCAATCCTTTTACCTCTAAGGTCCTTAAGACCCTTTATCTTTGAATCCACGGGAACTGCTACAACCCATTTCACGGGTCTGAATCCCTCCTTTGCATATCTCAATTCAGCCACTTCCTTTATATCAGCATTTGTCTCCAGAATCCAGTCAAGTCCTGTAAGACCACAATCGAGGACACCATCCTCCACATATCTCGGCATCTCCTGAGCCCTTATAAGCATAGACTCTATCTCTGGATCGTCAAACTGCGGATAATAGGATCTGGGTGAGACATCCACCCTGTAACCCGCCTTTCTAAATAACCTGAGAGTAGATTCCTGAAGGCTTCCTTTTGGTAATCCAAGCCTCAATACCCTTTTGCCTGATTTCTCAGTAAAAGAATTCATGACTCCTCCCTCAACCTATATCTTAGTAATGCCCTTTCTATAATAATCTCCGCTATCTCTTCTTTTGATAAAAGGCCTGTCTGCTCCACTGCCGTAGGTGGCGAGGTAACAGTAGGTGGCGAGGTGGTCTCACCACCTTCAGGAGTAATTATAAATACCTTGTTTGTATCCACCTCAAAGCCAGCTCCAGGCTCAAGGACATTATTGAGGACTATCATATCAAGTCCCTTTGTGAAAAGCTTTTCTTTTGCCCTTTCGATATTGTCTGATGTCTCAGCAGCAAACCCTACAATAAAGGGCCTTTTTTTAGAATCAGGGAGACTCCTCATCTGGTGGCGAAGTGAGAGTATGATATCAGGTGTAGGCAGAAGCTCAAGGCTAAGAGGCTGATCCCTCCTGATCTTTTCCTCAGCCTTTCGGAATCTAAAATCAGCAGGTGCAGCAGCCATAAAGAGCATATCCACATCCTTAATCAGGGATAGGACAGCCTCAAGCATCTCCTCTGTAGTCTCCACCTTCAGGATCCTGACACCAAAGGGCACCCTTAAAGAGGAAGGTCCACTCACAAGTGTAACATCAGCTCCTCTTTGCCTTGCC
>CAMTWD010000062.1:0-10268 GCA_947085365.1 uncultured Nitrospirota bacterium
CAGGACAATTGCCATGAGCTGGGCATTGGAAAGGCCTTCAGCCCCTTTTGCCAGAAGCCTCTCTCTCGGTCTTTCATCCTCTGGCCATTCCTTTATGGATCTGCCTTTCACCACCTTATCCTATCCCCATTATCTCGTTTCACCTGCCATAAGGGTAATCCATACGGTATTGAATACAGTGGATGCATCCTTTAAAAAGGTATTTATATCGCCTCCGGGGTTTTCATTCTTCAGGTATCTTTTAAACTGCATATCGAGATATTTCAAGACCCTGTCCTTTAAAGAGGGATGAAAGGGATAGATGCATCTTCCCATAACTACTTCGCCACCTTTAATCTCTTCTCCTTTAAATTCAATTAACCTTGTAGCAAAGATGTCACCATGTCTCAGTCCTGCCATGAGTGGTATCCTTACCTCAATCGTCCTGTCCCTCAAAAGGTCTTTGAGGATTGTCTTATCACCTCTCTGACCTTGAACCTCGTAAAGGCTTATGGTGCTTGACCTCAGGGCCTTAAGGATGGTTAATTCCTCCTCCGATAGCTCTGTATATTTTTCATAGAGGTCAATAAAGGATTCTCCGTAGGGATTTCTGTAGTCAATAATAAGCCAGTCTTCAAAATTCAGCTCCCCAGCCTCAAACATCATACCATGAAGTATATCTTCAGGTCTTTCTTCTTCCCAGAAGTATTCAAAGGCCTCCTGGAGATATTCCTGATAATGCTCATGGATGAATTCATCTATGCTGTTGAGAATAGAATGAACCTTCTCCTCTATCTCTATCATCCTATCAGTGCCTCCACAAATTCTACAGGTTTGAAGTCCTGAAGGTCTTCAGGTCCTTCACCAACTCCAATCAGTTTTACAGGGATGTTCAGTTCCTTTTTGATTGCAAAGACGATTCCACCTTTTGATGTCCCGTCAAGCTTTGTGAGGGCTATGCCTGTAACTCCTATGGACTCATGAAAGAGCCTTGCCTGGGATAGTCCGTTCTGCCCTGTAGTGGCATCGAGGACGAGAAGGCTTTCATGGGGTGCTTCAGGGATTACCTTCTGAATAACCCTTTTTATCTTCTTTAACTCCTCCATAAGAGGGGTCTTTGTATGAAGCCTTCCAGCTGTATCGATGATAACGAAATCAGTTCCCTTTGCCTTTGCAGACTGAAGGGCATCAAAGGCCACTGCAGCAGGGTCAGAGCCCATCTGATGTCTCACAAGTTGTGCACCTGTCCTTTTGGCCCATATCTCGAGCTGTTCAATAGCAGCAGCCCTGAAGGTGTCCGAGGCAGCAATAATTACGGACTTACCCTCTGAACGGAACCTGTGGCAGAGTTTACCTATGGTTGTGGTCTTTCCAACACCGTTGACCCCCACAATCATGAAAACTGCAGGTCCCTTTTCAGGGAGATTCAGGGCCTCTTGAGGGCCGAGGAGATTCAGGAGTTCACCCTTCAGAAGGCCCTTGAGATCTTTTATGCCGGTTTCCTTACTCTTTTCCCTTATAGCATTGATAATAGTTTCTGTAGCCTTTGGCCCTACATCTGCCAGTATAAGTGCCTCCTCAAGCTTCTCAAGAGCTTTTTCGTCAATCCCACCTGTAAAGAGAGAGCCTACCCTTTCTAAGAATCCCTTTCTCGTCTTTTCAAGTCCCTTTTTTAATGCCTCAAATAATCCCACAGTCTTACCTCGCTAACTGTTACTTCGCCACTAAGCACTGATAGTTTGGCACAAATCAGAATTCATTATTATATAACAGGAAATCAATATCCTATATCCATCATTGAGGCCCAGGCCATCTCTCTATTGGAGATCCCGGCGATCTCTTCTTTTGATACAGCAATAATTCCAACTGGTATCTCTTGCGGAAAGGATTTAATAAGGGCTTCAGCAGACTCCTTGAGGACTCTACCAGCTTCAAGCATCCTGTAGAGATTAAAGGCAACCATCCTCTTTATGATCTCCTCTCCAATACCTGTTACAGCAATGGCACCCAAAGGGCCTGCGTAGAATCCACAACCAATGAAAGGTGTATCGCCCACCCTTCCTGGAAGCATTGGAGAGGCACCACCTGTTGAGGATGCCACAGCAAAGTTTCCATTTATATCCACTGCAACGGCTCCGACAGTACTTAGTGGTGAGGTAACAGTATCAACCAGAAATCCTGGAGGTATATTCTTCCAGAGTGGATTCAGCTCATGGATTCTTCCTTCATTGAGAACTCTTTTAAATCTCCTGTAGGATTCTTTTGCCCTTTCTGATGGACCAGGATGTCTTTCAAGCCCGAGCCTCCTTGCGAGTTCTGTAGCACCTCTGCCGGCAATTGCTACATGGGGTGAACCGAGAAGTGCTGAGGCCAGAAGCACCGGGTTTTTCACATCTCTTACAGCCATTACCACTGCAACTGCACCAGTAGAGGTCATGATACTCGCATCCATCTCTATGGTCTTTCCATCGATCCTTAAAGAGGCTCCTTTGCCTGCGTTGAATCTTCCATCGTCCTCAAGAATCCTTACTGCCTCAATCACTGCACTGAGAGATGTTCCACCCTCTTTCAGGATTAAGAATCCCCTTTCACAGGCCTTTATACAGCCATCCTTCCATTCCTCTGGTGAGCCAGCTCCACCATGAACTGCAATTGCGAATTTCATAATTGTTACCTCGCCACCAGATTAGGCTTAAGGCTTTAGGCTGAAGGCTGAAGAAAAGAGACAAAGACAGGATTATTGTTTTTTCTTCAGCCTATCGCCTTCAGCCTTCAGCCTCATTTACCTCGCCACCCTTAGAGATCCTTCAGATTTAAGTGTATAATAATCTTAAGGGTATTACCCTTATTATAGACGATGAGGGAGGTCTTTATGGCAAGGGTATATCTACTTGCAAATGTCCTTCCTGGGAAGGATAAATCCGTAAGGGACATTCTCAGGGCATCAAAGGGAGTTATCTATGCAGATGTGGTGACAGGCCAATATGATATAGTGGCTGTTATTGAAGCAAAGGATATCAATGACATCTTCAACAAGATCCTTAAAGATATAAGAAAGAAGATAAAGGGCATAACAAGGACTGAGACATTCATAGCAGTAGAGTAGCCGTGGTGGCGATTGTGGAGGATTTACAGCAAAGTCTCACGGGGGAGACCCCCAACAGTAGGCTAAATGCCTTGAGGGAGCTCTTCAGGCTTCTCGGTGAAGTGAACAAAAGGATTCCTGTTATTGTGGAAGGAAAGAAGGATGTTGCTGCCCTCAGGCGGCTGGGACTTGAGGGTGAGATAATATCTCTTCACAGTGGAAAGGGGCTTTACGAATTCAGCGAGTTGATACAGGAGAGGTTTGACGAGGTCATACTCCTTATGGACTGGGATGATCCTGGAGAGGGCCTCATGAAGGTCCTGGGTGAATATCTATCAGGTCTATGGGAGAGGTTCAGCCCCTTCAGGGAGATGCTTATAAGACTTTCTAATAATGAGGTATTTGAGGTTGAGTCTATTCCAAGATTGATGGAGAGGTTGAGAAGGGAATGCGAGACACAGGCCTGAGGGGTGAGGCAATTGCCACAAAGTATCTGAGAAAGAAGGGATATAGGATTCTTGAGAGGAATTACAGGACCCCTTTTGGAGAGATTGATATAATTGCAGAAGACAGAGGCACTCTTGTCTTTATCGAGGTAAAAACCAGGAAGGCCGACCTCTTCGGTCTGCCTGAGGAATCTGTCACGATAAAGAAAAGGGAGAGGATTAAAAAGGCTGCCCTTCATTATCTAAAGGACCTTAAGAAGGTTCCTCCTGTGAGGTTTGATGTCCTTTCAATTCTTACCTCGCCACTGAGTGAGGTGCTGATAGAGCATATAGAATATGCCTTTGAATAATGGTTCTGTGCCTCCTGATTTCATTCATATAAAGGCAGAGGAGTCTGATAAGGATGTCCGGATAGATCTATTCCTGAAAGAGAGGCTTGGACTGAGCAGGTCAAGGATAAAGGGTCTCATAGAAGATGGATATGTGAGGTGTCTCAGTGGTTCAGTCCTGAGGGCTGTTAAACCATCCTATAAAATAAGACCAGGTGACGAGATAAGGGTCTTTCTTCCTAAAAGACCTCCTCAAGGCTTACTTCCTGAGCCAATACCATTAAATATCCTTTACAGGGATGAAGATATAGTGGTTATAGACAAGCCTCCTGGGATGGTGGTATATCCTTCAGCAGGTCATCCCTCAGGCACTGTGGTTAATGCACTACTTTATCACATAGGAAGGCTCTGTGAGATTGGAGGCCCCCTGAGGCCAGGTGTTGTTCACAGGCTTGATAAAGATACATCAGGGGTTATGGTCTTTGCCTTAAGTGAAAAGGCCTATTACGGACTTGTGGAGATATTCAAGAAGAGGACCCTGAAGAGGAGATACCTCTGCCTGGCCTGTGGAGATATGGAGGGTGAGGAGGGAATAATAAACCTTCCCATTGGAAGATCCAGTTCCGATAGAAAGAGGTTTTCTACACGGACTCGTTCACCTAAGGAGGCTGTAACTCAATGGAGGGTCCTCGAGAGGTTCGGGCTGGCAACATTTCTTGAGGTATCTTTAAAGACAGGCAGAACGCACCAGATAAGGGTTCATCTTGCATCACGGGGCCATCCTGTCTGTGGTGACAGGACTTATGGAAGGAAGACCTATCTGGAATTAAAAAGGGGTAGAGTGGTGAGGTTTCCAAGACAGATGCTCCATGCAGAGACCCTTGCCTTCAGACACCCTGTAACAGGGGAGGAGATGGAATTCACCTCACCTATTCCTGATGATATGAAAGAGGCTCTTGAGATTTTAAGGAAGACTATTTATCAAAGAACTCAATAATCTCCTTAATGGGCCTCCTTGGTGGAGGAGGTGGTATCCTTTCTGGATAGCCCACAGGCACTATTGCAATTGGTCTTATGTGAGAGGGAAGCTCAAGTATATCAGATACAATGGATTCATCAAAGGCACCAACCCATACTGTGCCAAGACCCTTTTCGTGGGCAAGGAGCATGAGCTGCATTATGCTTGCTGATACATCCTGAATAACATAGAGATTCATTCCCCTTGAGCCATATCTCGAGGATATCCTCTGAAGGTCTGCACATCCCACTATTACGAGGGGAGCCTCTGCTATAAAAGACTGCCCGAGGGCAGCCCTTGCCAAGGCCCTTTTGATAAAAGGATCCTTTATAAGGATAAACCTCCTTGCCTGAAGGTTTCCAGCACTGGGTGCCCAGATGAGGGCTTCAATAAGTTCATCAATAATCTCTTCAGGTATCTCCTTCTTCTGAAAATCCCTTATACTCCTTCTCCCCTTTATGATAGAAAGCAGACTCATAACTGTTACCTCATCCCCTATCTGTATTTTACCACAGCAATTTGATTATAATTTAAAAATGATGAGAAGAAGGTTGTTGCTCATAATCTCCATAGCGACCCTCTTAATCCTCTCTCTCCTTTCAGGGATCATCTTAGCAGCATTGAGGGGGATACCGAATGTAGAAGATATAAAGGCACATAAGACCTATAAGGGTGCAAGGATCTACTCCAGCGATGATGTCCTGATAGGGGAGATTACCATTCAGAGGGGTATCCATATTCCTCTCAAGGAGATCCCAAGACATGTTATTGATGCAGTGGTTGCCACAGAGGATGAGAGATTCTGGAGGCACAGGGGTATTGACTATATAGCAATTGCAAGGGCACTTATTAAGGATATCCTCCACGGAGAGATCCGAGAGGGTGGAAGCACCATAACCCAGCAGCTTGCAAAGGTGATGTTCCTGAGCCCTGAGAGGACCCTTAAGAGAAAGATAAGAGAGGCCATCCTTGCAATGAAGATGGAAAGATATATGAGTAAGGAGGAGATACTTGAGCAGTATCTCAACAGGATCTATTTCGGTCACGGGGCCTATGGGATTGAGATGGCTTCAAGGATATATTTTGGCAAATCGGCAAGGAACCTTAAACTCCATGAGGGAGCACTTCTTGCAGGTCTTATAAGGGCACCCAATCTCTACAGTCCTTACAATAATATTGTCAGGGCAAGGAATCGCCAGCTCTATGTCCTTCAAAGGATGAGGGAGGTTGGCTTCATAACAAAGGAGGAGTTTGAGAGGGCCTCTCGTGAACCCATCCGCTTAGCTGGTTCAAAGGCAGACCTCTTTGTGAACCACTATTTCATTGACTATGTGAAGAGATATCTTATCTCAAAGTATGGAGAGGAGATGGTTTATAAGGGTGGTCTTAAGGTCTATACCACCCTTGACAGACAGGCTCAGAGGGCAGCTCATAAGGCCCTGAGGCAGGGACTCAGGGAACTTGACAAGAGAAGGGGATGGAGGGGGCCTATAGCCCATAAGGATATAGATCCTGAAAAGGAGATTTCCGGTAAAGACAAGAAGGACTGGGTTATAGAGTATTCCCCATCATCAGAGGATGTGGTCCCTGGCGTGGTTCTTCAGGTATATCCTGATAAGGCTATCCTGAAGGCAAAGGGCCTTATAGGAACACTTTCCCTTAAGGATGCAGAATGGGCAAGACTTCAGTATAATCCAGAGACTAATACCTCAAGGATAATTCAGGACTTTAAACTCACCTCAATCCTGAAGCCTGGAGATGTGGTATATGTAGGGATAAAGAATCGTAATACCTCAAGGATTAAGGGTATTGGAGTGGTTAGTGCTGAATTTACCCTTGAGCAGGAACCAGAGGTGGAAGGTGCCCTCGTCAGTCTTGAGCCCTATACAGGTTATATAAGGGCTATGGTTGGTGGATTTGATTATACAAGGAGTGAATTTAACAGGGCGGTCTTTGCTAAGAGACAGCCTGGTTCAGCCTTCAAGCCTGTAATATATGCCGTTGCCCTTGAGAATGGCTTTACCCAGGCAAGCATAATTGTTGATGAACCTGTCATCTATGATGAAGGCGAGAAGACAGAGTGGTCTCCAAAGAATTTTGACGGCGAGTATTGGGGTCCGACTTCCCTCGTAGATGCCCTGGCATACTCAAGGAATGTGGTAACTGTTAAGCTCCTTGAGGGCATCGGGATTCAGAAGGTGATAGATTTCAGCAGGAGGATTGGGATAGAATCGAATCTGCCGAGAGACTATACCCTTGCCCTCGGTTCTTTAAGCATCAGCCCCTTAGAGCTCACAAGGGTCTATGCCACCTTTGCCAGTTATGGTATGAAGGTTCAGCCCATCGCAGTCCGTTATGTCCTTGACAGTAATGGAAGGGTTCTTGAAGAGAACATACCAGCCCCAGAAGAGGTGATGAACCCCCAAACTGCCTTTCTTATCACCTCTATGCTTAAGAATGTAGTATCCTATGGAACGGGATGGAGGGCAAAGGAGCTTGGCATACCTGTAGCAGGAAAGACAGGGACAACAAATGAATACAGGGATGCCTGGTTTGTAGGATATACTCCTACGCTTGTTACAGGGGTGTGGGTTGGTTATGATAATGCCAGACCAATAGGTGAGCATGAGACTGGTTCAAGGGCAGCACTTCCTATATGGGTGAATTTTATGAGATCAATAGATCTTGGCCCTGTGGAGGATTTTCCCATTCCTGAAGGGATTGTGGCAAGGTATGTGGATAAGAAGACAGGCCTTCTTGCCAGCGAGGGTATGCCTGATGCAATGCTACAATATTTTAAAGAGGGCACAGAGCCGAAGGAGTTTACTCCAATGCCAGGGCAGTTGATAGAGGAATCTCTACAGCCGGGCCGCGAAAGACCAGAATATGATTGAAGGAGGTATCTTATGAGGTCAGGACAACTCTGTGGGATACTGGTCTTCTTGGTTTTTACAACTGGTATTTTGCCAAACTGTTACCTCGCCACCAGGAACTGTTACCTCGCCACCAAGTCAGCTTATGCTAATGCCCAGGTGAATAATTCCCCAACTGTTACTTCGCCACCAAATAGTGATGAGCTATATAATCTCGCTATCAGGGCCTACAGGGCTCAGGACTTCAAGAAGGCTGTTGAATATCTTGAAGAATATATTAAACGGAGGCCAGCTCCAGAGGCCTATTATCTGCTGGGATATTCCTATTACAAACTCAAGCTCTTTGACAGGGCTGAGGAGGCCTTTAATGAGGTCTATCTTATAGACCCGGATTTTGTTCCATTAAATTTAATGTCTAAGTAAGGACAACAGATGTAGATGGAGGTGAGAGTGGTCAGTATAAATGAGAGGATATTCAGACAGTATGATATAAGGGGCATCTGGGGGAAAGACCTTAATAGAGAGATAGTGAAGGCCATTGCCTCTGCCTATGCCCGGTATTTATTAAAGACCCGGGACACCTCCATTACCCCAACTGTTGGGGTGAGGCCAAGGGTTACGATTGGAAGGGATGTAAGACTTTCCTCTCCAGAGATTGCCTCTTTAATGATAGAGACCCTTACAGAAGCTGGTTTTGATGTGATAGATCTTGGAGTATGTCCCACACCCCTTCAATATTATTCCCTCTGGAGGCTTGAGGTTGATGGTGGGATCATGATCACAGCAAGTCATAATCCTCCTGAATTCAATGGAATGAAACTCTCCATTGGAAGGGAAACCCTCTACGGAGAATATATCTCAACCATAAAAGACCTTGCCATTTCAGAGTTGAGTGGCGACAAACCAGAAGGAGCTCTCCAGTGGGATACACCAGGTACTATCTCTTCCTTTGATATCATCTCTGATTACATTCAGAGGATGAAGGATGAATTCAATAATTGTGGAAAGGGGATCAAGATAGTTGTAGACTCAGGGAATGGAACAGCCGGGCTTGTGGCCCCTCTAATCCTCAGGGAGATAGGTTGCCATGTCATAGAGCTCTTTTCAGAGCCCGATGGAAGATTTCCTAATCATGAGCCAGACCCTGTCGTGGAGAAGAACCTCTCCACCCTTATTGAGACGGTGAAGAGGGAAAAGGCAGACCTTGGGGTTGGATACGATGGTGATGCTGATAGGATTGGTGTTGTAGGTTCTGATGGAGAGATTATATGGGGTGACCGACTGATGATAATATTCTCAAGGGCAATCCTTCAGGAGCATCCCGGAGCCCCTATTATTGGAGAGGTGAAGTGTTCCCAGACACTCTTTGATGATATAAAGGCAAGGGGTGGAAGACCCATCATGTGGAAGACAGGACATTCTCTTATAAAGGCAAAGATGAAGGAGACAGGGGCACTTCTTGCAGGTGAGATGAGCGGTCATATGTTCTTTGCTGACAGATATTATGGATACGATGACGCCATTTATGCTACCTTGAGGCTTGTAGAGATAATACAGAGATCAGGTAAGAGGTCTGTAAAGGAACTTCTTGAAGGCATCCCTCCGATGGTATCCACACCAGAGATACGCCTTGAATGTCCTGATGAGATAAAGTTTGAGGTTGTGGAGAGGGCAAAGGAGATATTCAGGAAATCCCCAGAATATACCCTTATAGATATAGATGGGGTGAGGATTGTGACGCCCCAGGGATGGGGTCTCATAAGGGCATCCAATACCCAGCCAGCCCTCGTGATGAGGTTTGAGGCAGTAGATGAAGGCTCCCTTCAGAAGATAAGAAGGACTGTTGAAGAGGCACTGAAAAGGGCTATGGAAAGGGCTATTTTTTAAGCATCTTCTTTGACAGATAAACTACACAATCCTCACATAATCTGCCCGGCTCTCGCTGACAGATCATCCTGTTCAGTTCCCAGCAGGGTTTTGACCTGTCTATGAAGGCAGAGCAGTTCTTTCTCTTTTCCTCTGAACAGGCTGTAATCTCCCAGCAGGGTGCATATTCAAGAAGCCTTTTTATTCCTTCTATGCTTATCTTTTTTTCGTGTATCAGCTCCCTCACACACTGAAGCCATTTGATGTCGTTTTCAGAATAATACCTGTTTTTGTTTCTTCTTGCTGGTTTTACCAATCCATGCTTTTCATAAAGCCTCAGTGTCTGGTCAGTTGTTCCGAGGAGCTCTGCCACAACTCCGATAGGATAAAGGGGCAGGTCCTTTCTCTCCTCTTCTGTTAGATTCTTAATATTCTCCTTTTTATTCCTCATTAACCTTCCCGAAAATATTAAAAATCTTGATGATTGTAATTATAACCATATTTAAATATAAAAATGCAAGTTTCTTGATGACCCTGAAATAGAGATAGAAGATTGTTAATCCTCTCACCCCCTATTTTCTATTCCCTACCGCTACCCCAAAAAATCTTTGATTTTTTGGGGACCCCTCTCCCCTTTGGGGAGAGAGTCCCTATTTTCTTATTCCCTCTCCC
>CAMTWD010000063.1:0-4122 GCA_947085365.1 uncultured Nitrospirota bacterium
AATACTGCTATCCTTTTATTTGCTAAAGACCCACAGAAATTCTTTCCGCAGGTAAAAATAAGGGCAGGGCGTCTTAAAGGTACCGATGGGTTAGATTTTATTGACATGAAAGTTTTAGAAGGTACAATTCCTGAACTACGGGAAAAGGCGTTGAAATTTATTATGGACCATATCAGGCATGGGGTATTCTTTGACGCCAATAGAAGATATGACAGGTGGGAATATCCTTTAAGGGCAGTTGAGGAGGTTTTGAATAATGCCCTTGCCCATAGGGACTATTTTTCTAATGCAGAGATACAACTGTCAATCTACGATGATAGGATTGAAGTTTGGAACCCCGGCGAACTTCCGAAACCGTTAACCCCTGAAGATCTAAAAAGAAAACACAAATCCATTCCAAGAAATAAAATTCTTGCTGATAAGTTATTCTTAATAAAATTTATCGAGCAGTGGGGTAAAGGTACAAATCGAATAATTGATGAAATGAAACAAAATAACTTACCGGAACCTATTTTTCAGAACCTTTCTGGCGGTTTTGAGGTTACATTATTTGGGCCGGGAAAGTCTTTTGAGGAAGAAATTGAAAAAGAAAAATATCATAGATTAGAGATAAATGAGAGACAGAAAAATGCAATAGAGTATGTAAAGAACAAGGGGAGTATTACCAGAAGTGAATACATGAAGATAAACAACATATCCCATAAAACAGCGCATTTAGAACTGAAAGAATTGGTGGAGAAAAATATATTTATTCAAGAAGGAAGAGGTAGGGCTACAAAATACTTACTTAAAAGGTGACGATTAGGTGACGATTAGGTGACGATTAATTTAAGACTGTTCTAAAGTGTATGTGCTATCTATTATGAATTGGCAGTTAGTTCAGGCGAATGACTCAATAATTTATTTCATTAAGGGGAAAATACATATTCACTATTCACCATTTGTTGTAGTTGTAAATTGGAAACCGAAAACATGAAAAAAATCTTAGTAATCCTAACAGAACTTTATAATCCTCAGTATAAGGGAGGGATCCAGGTTTTCAATAGTTTCCTTGTAAAGGCGCTTTTGGAAATAGGATATGAGTTAAGGATTGTGAGCAGTAATGATAGAGAGAAAGACATTAAAGTTAGTGGAAATTAGAACCGTCAGGCTGTCCCATTTACCCCATACGTAAAATGTGTATTCTATGATATAATGAAGAAAACCCAGTTACAGGGAGGTATGACAATGCACAGAACAATAGAGGGGATTTATGAGAACGGGAGAATCACTTTGGTCGAAAAACCTGCGATAAAAAAAGCTCCTGTTGAGGTTACCTTTTTAGATGACACAGAAGAACTAAAACTCTTTACAAAAATGTCTGTTATCTTTCTTCACCCAATAAAAGTATCCCGGGTCAGAAAACTTTCCAGAGAAGAACTGCATGAGCGATAGGATTTTTCTTGATACTAATGTTCTTGTGTATGCTCTTCTCGAAAATGACGGCTCGAAGCATGCTCAGGCATTGAAGTTCATGGAATCTCTCAAGGGCAATTACCTTTTCATTAGCACTCAGGTAGTAAACGAATTGTATGTTTCGCTGCTCAAGCACTCACTTCAGGAAAAAGAGATTGAAACGATAATAAAGAAGATCATTGATATATATAACATCCCCTTTACAACGGTACTGACATTGAAGACAGGATGGAGTATCAGAAAAAAATATAAACTGTCATATTGGGATTGCATGATCGTTGCTTCAGCCCTCGAAAGCGGCTGTTCAATCCTTTATTCCGAAGATATGCAGGATGGGCAGATCATCGAGGGCAAACTCAGGCTCAGAAATCCTTTTGGGGCAGGGAAGCTTGAATGACCATTGCCCATCGCGTTTTGTGCTCTATGCGATTCGGCTTGTACGCCTGTCGGCTTGTACGCTTAAAATATCAAAATGAAAGACTGATGGGTGACTGGTGCAGTTAAAGACTGACACCAAAACTAAAGAAACTACGGCAAAGGTGTGGATGTTGTTAATTCAGTTTAAACAAAGAAAGGCAAAAACAGTCTATTGCTTAACGGAGTTCTTTTCCCTCTTGACAGGTGCCTTTTAATGGGTGACCCTATTTCTTTGGATGGAGGTAAGATACGGAATGTCTGCTAAAATACCATATATATGGGATTACGATATCGATGAAGATAAACTAAAGAATATCTTGTCAGGCAAATTATCGCTAGGGCATATCGATAAAAAATGGGCAGTTATTCGTTTGCTTGAATATGCGCCTTATCATGAAATAATAAGATTGATCGGTTACAGGGGAATAATCGAAGAGTGGCCTCATGTGCGAAATCATATTCGTTCACAGGGAAGGAAAAGGGGATTTGACTTTCTGGTGGGGTGGATAAAAGACAAACATCCTGAAAAGATATAAATGAACAAGACATTTTATTTTAACAGACTATACCCGATGCAGAATAGAATTTTGAAAGCAGTAAACGGTTTAAAAACGGGATTTTACCTTACGGGAGGCACTGCTTCATCCAGAGGGTATCTTAATCACAGATTCTCAGACGACCTGGATTTCTTTGTAAATGATGATGACAGGTTTGGTCTCTGGGCGGAGAGAATAATAAACACCCTGTCCAAATCTGAGGACTGGCACATTGATGTCTTGCAAAGGGACAGCAGGTTTATACGCCTTTCTTTAATGTATGAAGATATTTTGTTAAAGATAGAACTGGTAAATGATATACCGTCCCATGTGGGTAATATCAGAGTGCACGAAATATTGGGAATGCTGGACAGCCCGGAGAATATCCTGGCCAATAAAGTTACGGCTGCAATTGACCGGCAGGAGCCAAAGGATTTTGCAGATATCTGGGGATTTTGTTGTAAGATGGGACTTTCACTGATTGCTGCTATTACAGATGCCAGCAGCAAGGCCGCCGGCATATTCTCTCCTGATATGGCAAGACTTCTTTGTTCTGTTACCATATCTGACTGGGAGGTAATCCGCTGGATTGAACCACCGGACAGTAAAGAATTCTTGAATGATTTACAGAAGCTTGGCGAAGGACTACTTAATGTTTAAGGACTCAAAGATTTATGTCGCAGGACACACAGGGCTTTTGGGCTCCGCGCCCGTGAAAAAACTGCGCGCCGAAGGTTTCACCACAATCGTCACGAGAATGCATCAGGAACTGGATCTGACGCGCCAGGAAGCTGTCGAGGTATTTTTTGCGAAGGAACAGCCAGATTACGTATTTTTGTGCGCGGGTCTTACCGGTGGTATCCATGCCAATAAGACCTATCCTGCGACATTCCTGCAGACCAATGTTTCGATTCAGAGTAAAACCTTAAAAGTTAAAAGACAACGGTTCTAATTAAATGGAAAATGCTGCGAACAAGAAGATAGGGATAATAAATAGAACCGTCAGGCTGTCCCAAAATGTAGTCGCCTGATTTATCAGGCACAATATATAGGCTCAATAAATTGAGCAACTACAATATATTGATGTGACTCAACGGCAATTTGGTATTTTGGGACAGCCTGCCGTCCCATTTTTTTGTTAATCTAGATAATTTTTTATTCATCAACAAGTTCCCAATCATTTGTATCCGTATCATTTATCGCCACTGCACAGTTTTTATTACCATCAGCGCTCACCGCATCGTTATATGTAATACTCTTAATGTCCTGCGGATTTGATGTGCAAGTGCTGTTCTGCCATAAAGTAACAGGGCTTGTATCCGAGTAATTTATCCTGAATGTCCTGTTAGTTCTCACACGCGTGCATGTTGTGTACTGTCCGCCTCTTACATAGATAGTGCTTCCGGTGGGGTCATTTCTGACAGTTAATGCTGTACAAAAATCCTGCGAAGTTGTATATACCCTTGTTGCACACAGACCAGTGCCATTGGAATTAGTTACTGAAAGCTGAAAAGTAGTGTCAGCGTTTATGTTTCCTGTTGTACAGTTGCCTCCATAAGAATTTGAAAAGCCTGTGCATGTCCCGCTTGATGGTGAAAATGTTCCATTTGCTGGTCCATTGTTTATTGTCCATATAAGTGTTGTAGGATTTCCAATTGTAACTGGATTCGGACTCGCCTCCAATGTGCAGGATGGAGCCGGACCGGGAGGTGTG
>CAMTWD010000064.1:0-3411 GCA_947085365.1 uncultured Nitrospirota bacterium
AAATGGGGTAAATAACTCCTGTATCAGTCTTACAGGAATTCAAGACATTATTCTAAACTTTAGAATAAAAGATGGGGGTAAGACATGTTAAAGATAAATAGGCTTCTGGCAATAATTACATTGTTTTTATTTGTGCTTATTATGGGGAGTTGTGGAGGAGGGGGAGGCGACTATCCTGACCCCCATGAGGACTGGACACACCACAAAGGTGTATAGGTGGCGAGGTAACAGTTGAGAAGATGAAGAAGGCAGTATGACCTCACTGTTACTTCGCCACCTATACAACTTCTGGGCATAAAAAATGTCTTGCCAAATGGGGTGCAGTACTGTTCTTGATATGTTAAAATAAAGAGGTGGCTACTGAGTTATTAAAGATAACAACCTTTTTCCTTATAATGCTCACCATTCCCTCAATACCATGGGCTAAGGAGAGATTGAAATTACTCCCTTCTGAGATAGATGGCTATAAGCCTCATGGAAAGGTAGAGATCTACAACAGGGAGACCATCTATGATTATATGGATGGTGCAGGAGAGATATACCTTGCATATAGTTTTAAAGAACTCCTTGTCCAACGGTATAAAAAACCAGGAGCCCCGGAGATTATTGTTGAGATATTTGATATGGGTTCAGAAGAAGATGCCTTTGGAGTATTCAGCCATGTGCAGGGACGAGATGATAAAGAGGCAGGCATAGGTCAGAATTCAGAATACCGAGGAGGGCTCCTCACATTCTGGAGAGGAAGGTTCTTTGTCTCTATCCTCGCAAAGAGTGAGACGAGAGAGGCAAAGAGGGCTGTGCTCAAAATGGGCAGGGCAATCTCTAAGGCTATTGGTGTGGATGGTAAAAAACCAGGATTACTGAATTATATCAAGAAAGAAGATTTCCTCCCAAAAGAGATTAGATATTTTCATACACAGGCAATCCTCAATTATCACTATTATCTTTCAGATGAAAACATCCTTAACCTTGATGAAAATACAGATGCACTACTTGCCCGATATAAAGATGATGGAGGCTATCTTCTTTTAGTGGAATATAAAAAAGAGGAGGATGCAAGGAAGGCATTTAATCACTTCATAAATGCCTATATGCCAGAGGCAAAAGAGAAAGGTATCATCCAGACAGAGGATGGAAGATGGACTGCAGCAACACTGAAACGAAACTTCGTGATAATAATCCTTGATGCTATTACCGAGATGAAGGCATCCTCTAAGTTAGAGGCTATCAGAGGTAAACTGAAGTGAAAAGAAAGATTATTACACGGAGAGATTTCTTGAGGGGAAGTGTAGCAGGGGTACTGGCAGTCGCAATGGGATTTCCCTTTGAATTAAAGGCCTCTTCAGAGAAAAAGACGAGGGTTGTCCTCATCCGTGACCCGGATGTGATAGACAAAAAAGGAAGGCTCAATCGCAAGGTAGTGGAGCAGATGCTTGATAAGGCTATTACTGCATTGTTTGATAAGAAAGACCCCTTAGCAGCGTGGAGGCTCCTTATCAAGCCATCAGATATAGTCGGAATCAAGAGCAATGTATGGGGACCCCTTCCTACACCAAGAGAGGTAGAAGATGTCTTAAAGGAGAGGATAATGGATGCGGGTGTGCCTGAAGGCAATATCGGTATTGATGACAGGGGTGTATTGAAGAACCCTATCTTCCTGAAATCCACTGCACTGGTGAATGTAAGACCCTTGAGAACCCATCACTGGTCAGGTATTGGTGGGTGTATTAAAAACTATATAATGTTTACGCCCTGGCCGCCTCTTTATCATCCTGATTCATGTGCAGACTTAGGTGCGATATGGAGATTGCCAATAGTAAAAGAGAAGACAAGGCTGAATATCCTTCTGCTACTCACACCACTCTTTCATGGTATTGGTCCCCATCATTTTGACCCCACATACACATGGCAATATAAAGGCATCCTTGTTGGCACAAACCCTGTTTCTGTAGATGCCGTTGGTTTGAGAATCCTTGAACTTAAACGCCTTTCCTATTTTGGTAAGGAGATACCCCTTAAGCCACCTGCAAAACATATTGCTGTTGCTGATGTAAAATATAATCTCGGCACAAGCAATCTCAGGGAGATTGAGCTTGTTAAACTTGGGTGGATGGAAGAAGTACTGATATAACATGAATAGACGGGAATTTTTAAAGGGGGCAGGACTTCTTGGATTAAGCCTGGCACTTGATGGCAAACTAAGTTCTGTTTCTGCCTCTGTAAGTCCTGACATTGTAGTTGCAGAGGGGCTATCTCCTTCCGCAATAACCACCTCAGCAATAGATGCCCTCGGAGGGATAAGGAGATTTATCTCAAGGGGAGATATTGTTGTAATAAAGCCAAATATGGCATTTGACAGGCTTCCTGAGCATGCAGCAAATACCAATCCAGAGGTAGTTGCAACAGTGGTAAGGTTATGCCTTTTGGCAGGTGCAAAAAAGGTAAAGGTCTTTGACAGGACAGTCAATGATCCAAGGCGCTGTTATATTCAAAGCGGTATCAAAGAGGCTGCAGAGAAGGCAGGTGCAGAGGTAAGCTATATTGATGAAAGGAGGTTTGTTGATATAGAGATAAAGGGCAGTGTCATTAAGAAATGGCCAATCTATAAGGATGTCCTTGAGGCTGACAAACTCATAAATATTCCTATTGCAAAGCACCATAGCCTTACAAGGCTTACAATGGGTATGAAGAACCTGATGGGTATAATAGGTGGCCCAAGGAGGCTCTGGCACCAGCATATCAATGAGGCACTTGTTGACCTTGCCTCTGTGATAAAACCAACACTTACAGTCCTTGATGCAGTAAGAATCCTTATAGCAAACGGACCTCAGGGAGGAGACTTAAAAGATGTCAGAAGGCTAAATACAGTAGTTGTAGGTGTAGACCAGGTTGCCGTTGATGCTTATGGTGCAACCCTTTTTGGTATGAAGCCCGAGGAGCTTAAATACCTTTCCCTTGCAAGAAAGATGGGATTGGGAAGGATTGACATAGAGAATCTCACCATTAAGCATATAAAATTATGAATAACCTCCGTCGTGCCTCTCAGGGGCTTTTCTTGCTTATCTTCTTAGCCCTCTTTCTCTCAACAGAATCCCGTGGGGAAGATGAGCTTGGTTATCCTGTAAAGATATTCCTTGAGCTTGACCCCCTGATATTTTTAGTAACCCTCCTTTCGAATCACTCAATTGTCAAAGAACTGTTTTTATTGTCAATGATTACAGTTGGCTTAACATTGCTTTTTGGCAGGGTCTTTTGTGGGTGGGTCTGTCCGATGGGGACATTAAATTCCATAGTGGGTTTTAAGACAGAGAGGAGGTGGAGAGACTGGTACAGGGTCAAATATTACATATTAATCTTTATCCTCGCCTCATCAATTTTTAAATTACAGATTGCAGGGCTCTTAGACCCTAT
>CAMTWD010000065.1:0-4787 GCA_947085365.1 uncultured Nitrospirota bacterium
CTTTATATCCAGTTGCGGGAAATGCCTCCTGAGTTCAGATATTGTCTTTTCAAAATCCTCAGGCTCTACCCTGAGCATAACAAGACTCAATCTCTTTTCAAGATGGAGGATCTTCTGAAGTTCCTGAAGCTCCATGATAATCCCTCTGTCTTCAGGCCCTACCCTTTCAAAAACACCGTCAATCCTGTAGGTCCTTCCAACTGTTACCTCGCCACCAACTGTTACTTCGCCACCTTTAGAATCACATCCTGTAGAAAGGACTATCTCTTGACCGATGGCAAGTCCTCCAGCCTCCTGAAGTCTCCTGCCTATAAGGAGGCCTCCGACAGAGGGGAGACTCCCTGAGATCTTAAGCCCCTTCATTGCCTCACGAGGCATTCCAATCACATTTATCATCAGCCCATTAACTGTTTCGCCACCTTCCGATAAGGGCGTAAGAGAAAGACAGAGCCTTCCATAAAGCTCAGGTATCACCTCCACTACGGCCCTGCCACTACTGTCACTTCGCCATCTTCGAAGCTCCTCCACAATTCCTTCATCAAGATATTCCCTGGAGGTAACAATGGCATTTGCACCATAGGCTGCAAGCTCCTCGGATAATCTCTTCTTTATACCTGCTGAAAGGGTTATCATCGAGACCAGAAGACCCACTGCAAGGGAGACCGCCACTGTCATAAGGATGGTCCTGTTGAACCTCTGTCTTATCGCCCTCTTTGTAAAATAGAGCATCCACCGATATCTCATTCTGCACCCTTAAGCACAATAGCAGGTTTTACAGAGAGGGCATTCCTCAGGGGTATAAGCGCTCCTCCGAGGCACATGAAGATACTGCTAATGATCGATACCGGAAAGAGGATCGCCTTATCTTCAAGACCTGATCCAAAGACCTTAAGACCTATAAAGTTAGAAAGGAAGAGGGAAAGACCAAAGCCAGCCAGTGATGAGGCAATGGAGATAAGGAGGACGCCGGAAAGCAACAACAGGCTGATCTTGAGTCTGCTTCCTCCAAGGGTCTTCATGAGACCTATCTCCCTTGATCTCCTTAAAAAGGATGTCATCAATGTGGAGGCCACACCCATAAGGGTTGCCACAAAGGTCACACCACTTAAGAGATATACCGCAAGCCTCAACCTCCTGAGGATATTCCCCTCTGCCTCTGCAATCCTCCATACAGGCCTTGCAGAGGAATCCTTTATCACCTCTTCTATCTGTTTTTCAATGGATGTTACATAACCTGTGCAATACCATTTCTCGTATTCAGCAGGGGTCATGGTGGATGGATCCTTATAGGCAAATTCATCCATAGGAGTTGTGAGGGCACTTACCCATATGGATGAGACCCTCCCCTTCAGTCCCTTTAGCCTCTGGAGTTCTTCAAGCTCCATAACAACCATCTCATCCTCCCTGCCACCGGTGGTCAGGATTCCTGTAATGGTGAATCCTTCACCTTGGAGGGTTATTCTGTCATACAACTTAAGGTTATATCTCCTTGCCAGGACAGTACCGATAAGGCATTCGCCCTTTCGGGGCGTCCTTCCCTCAAGATACCACCAGGAGGCTACAGTAAAGACCCCTGCAGTGAAGGAACCCTCCTCCCCTGGCATGGGAAGACCCTTTTCAAACCATGTACCAAGAACCTGAAGGGTTACAGTCTCATCATTAATCCTTGCCACTGCCTCTGCCTCCAGAAAGGGGGAGAGGCCAATGATGTTATGTCTCCAGAATATGGTCTTTATCTTCGGCAGATCCGATTCATCAAGATATCCAGGCTGGCCTGCAAGGCTCATAAGACCTTCCACCTTTGGCTCCACAATGATATTTGCACCAAAGGACCTCAGCTCCTTCTGGACCTTATTCTCTATCTCCAAGGAAAGGGAGAGCATAGTGGCTATAAGGGCTGTACCTCCCATTGTGGAGAAGAATATAATAGATACAGCCCGCTTCTCATTCAGAAGAAAGTTCAAAAGGACCCTCAAAAACATATCTATTGATTTTACCATACCCCTGATATATAATCCTTAAAAAGGCATGTTTGCTGGAAGACCTCAGGAGGTGATTTCATGAAAAGGTTCTTTACGATTCTTTCCATTCTGATTCTCCTTTCTGCCTGTGTATCCTCAAAAGAATACAAGGCAAGGCTTGCAGAGATTGATAATCTGAAAGGTAACATCTCCCAGCTTGAATGGAAATTAAAGGCAAAGGAGGCTGAAAGAGAAAGACTTGAATCAGAGCTGATCCAGTTAAAGAAGGATCACGAAGATCTTAAAAAGAAAAAGGAGACCCTCCAGGAAGAGAATACAAATCTCAGATATCTCCTTGAGGCAAAGAAGGATGAACTCTCAAGGACAATAACAGATTTAATGGCAAAACTCTCTGAAAAGGAAGAGGTGATTAAAAGACTGGAGTCAGAGATAGCAAGGCTCTCAGAGGAGAAGGCAAAGGCCTTAATGGAAAAGGAGAAGGCCATAGCAGAGCTCAAAGGCACATACCAGAGTCTTGTTACAGAGCTTCAGGAGGAGATAAAAAGGGGTGAGATAGTAGTAACCCAGCTCAGGGATAAACTCACACTCTCCATGGTGGAGAGGATACTCTTCGACTCAGGAAGTGCTGAGATCAAAAAAGAGGGGAAGAAGATACTCGACAGGGTTGTGGAGATCCTGAAGGATGTTAAGGACAGGCAGATCAATATCGAGGGTCATACAGATAATGTGCCCATAAGTCCAAGGCTTGCCCATAAATTCCCCACAAACTGGGAACTCTCAACGGCAAGGGCAACAAATGTGGTGAGATACCTTCAGGAAAAGGGTATAGATCCCAGACTCCTGAGCGCCACGGGATACGCTGAGTACAGGCCAGTGAGTCCCAACGATACAGAGGAAGGGAGGGCAAAAAACAGAAGGATTGAGATAGTCCTTGTCCCATTGGAGCTGAAAAAGATTGGACCTGAAGAGGGTGTCCAGAAACAGTAAAAAGTGAGCAGTAGGCGAAGTGACGGTGCAGGGCAAGGAGATCGTAAAGGCCCTTTACGAACTCATGAGGGGCTGTAGGCTCTGTCCGAGAAACTGCGGCGTAAACAGGCTCGAAGATGAAAGGGGATTCTGCAGAACAGGTTCAAGACCTGTGGTATCAAGCTGGGGTCCCCATTTTGGAGAAGAGAGGCCCCTTGTGGGATGGGGAGGTTCTGGCACTATCTTCTTTACTCACTGTAATTTAGGATGTCTTTATTGCCAGAACTGGACCATCAGCCATTTGGCAGAGGGCGAAGAGATAACTGTAGAAAAACTCTCCAGGATTATGCTCGTACTTCAGCAGGAAGGCTGTCACAATATAAACCTCGTCACACCCACTCATCAGACCCCGATGATCCTTGAGGCAATATTAATTGCAAAAAGGAATGGGCTTGAGGTTCCCATCGTATATAACTGTGGTGGTTATGAGAGTGTAGAGACACTAAGACTCTTGGAAGGCATCATAGATATTTACATGCCAGATATAAAATACATGTCCTCTGAATTTGCAAAGAGATACTCCCTTGCAGAGGATTATCCAGAGGTTGTAAGATCTGCGATTAAAGAGATGTACAGGCAGGTGGGAGACCTCGTCATTGACAGAAGGGGGATTGCAGTAAAAGGACTCCTCGTAAGACATCTGGTCCTACCAAACAACCTTGCAGGGACTGAAGAGGTTGTGAGGTTTATCTCTGAGGAGATATCAAAGGATACCTATATAAACATAATGGACCAGTACAGGCCCTGCTACAGGGCCCATGAATTCCCTGAGCTCTCAAGAAGGATATCCCGACAGGAGTATGAAGAGGCCATAGAACTTGCCCTCAGGGCAGGACTTAAGAGGATTGATGGGGTGACTGTTTGAAGATAAGATTCCTTTTTAAAATCTCCTCCTCAGAAATCTATTTAGAAAGGTTCTGGTCCTATCATTTTTAGGGGATGAGAAGATCTCATCAGGAGGTTCCATTCTCCTTAGATCCAACTCTCTTGATATGGATCTTGAGAAATTCGGTAATCTTACTTGACTTCAGGCAGAAGTTATCCCTTACATTTTATCCTGATCAAGAGGATAAACCATATAAACAATATAGCTGATAGAGTCGCCGTGATGGAGCCAAAATAGAATGTGGCCGATGGAGAGATCTTATCCCACAGCCAACCTCCGATGAGGCTTGCTGGAAATACGGCAATTCCCACTGCTGTATTATATACACCAAAGGCAGTAGCCTTAAAATCAGGGGGGATTATGGTTGCAAGGAATGCCTTCTGTATCCCATCAGTCAGACCCATAAAGACTCCATAGAAGGCAAAGAGTATCCAGATCGTGGTTGTGCTTTCTGCAACGGCAAAACCCCAGTAGAGTATTGCAAAGAGGATAAACCCGAGAAGGATAATCCTCTTTTTTCCAAACCTGTCTGCTGCAATACCAGCAGGGATGGCTGATAAGGAATAAATAAGATTGAAGAGGAGATAGAGAATGGGGATCATAGTTACGGGAATCCCTACCTGCTCTGCCCTCAATATCAAGAATACATCACTGGATTTTCCTATGGCAAAGAGTGTGGCAATAAAGACGAAAAACTTGAACCTCCAGTCAAAATGGGCAAGGGTAAGTCTGGGCCTCTCTGAGCTGGTTTTTGGAGGACCCTTCTTCTCAGTGATAAAGAATACTATCAGGAGCACTGCAATAACACCTGGAATCATGGAGAGCCAGAAGACCTTGCGATAGTCATTTGAAAGGAGACTGAGGAGGAAAAAGGCCAGCGTAGGCCCTATCAC
>CAMTWD010000066.1:0-8442 GCA_947085365.1 uncultured Nitrospirota bacterium
CGGACTATTTAGATCTATAAGGGTTGAGCTCACCGAGGCACTCCTGAAGGGTTCAAGGAAGAGGCTCCATCTCCACCATGGAGAAAATGTCTACGAAGTTCAGGTAAAGACCTTAACAGAAGGTGGCGAAGGAACAGTAAAGTCACCTTTTGGAGAGAGGATTCACCTGATCTACCTGATAGATGTTACAAGATATATCCAAGCAGAAAAGGAGCTCTTAAGAAAAAATAGAGAGCTCATGATTGCAAACTCCATTTCAAATATATTTATCACATCCTCAGAAACAGAAGAGATTTACGGCCATATCCTTGAAAAATGTATGCTTGTGGGAGACTTTGGTCTCGGCTGTATAGTAGTTCCATCAGAAGATAAAGGCTCTCTTATTCTCAAGGCACAGAGGGGATTTTCCTTGGCATTCCAGAAGGAGTTGACAAGGGGGCTGATAGGCGATTTTATAAAGACTGCAGAACCTCCCATGCGTGTCTTTGACAGAGAAGAGATTCAAAAGGAGCCCTCTTTTGTGAGGGAAGGAGTCTTTTTCCTTGTAATTATCCCATTAATAAGTGGTGGCACAGTCCTCGGTTATCTCCTTCTTGGCAACAGACAGGAAAGGGTCTTTGACCTCGAGCTTGCCTCTGTGCTTTCCCTTATTGGTAATAATGTCTCTCTTGTTTTTGATAAGATAAGGCTTTTTAAGGAAATGGAGAGGCTCTCCATTACTGATGCCTTAACAGGACTTTTTAACAGGAGATATTTCTATGAGGCCCTTGATAAGGAGATAGAAAGGGTAAAGAGATACGGAACGAAATTTTCCATTGTGCTTATAGATATTGATGACTTTAAAAGGGTCAACGATGAATATGGTCATCTTGCTGGAGATAGAGTCCTTCAGGCCCTTGCTGGGATCCTCAAAAGGATATTAAGAAAGGTGGATGTGATAGCCCGCTACGGTGGTGAGGAGTTTATACTCCTCTTACCCAATACTGGAAAGGAGGAGGCCTCTGTAATTGCAAACAGGATAAGAGAAGAGACCTCAAGGACAACCTTTGAGTGTCCTTCTGAGAAGGGTAGAAGGGTCATCTGCCCTATTACAATAAGTGGAGGTGTCACCACCTGTCCTGATGACTTCTCTGATCCTGATAGACTCCTCAGTGCTGCTGATAAGGCAATGTATGAGGCAAAGGCACTTGGTAAAAACAGGATTGTCCTGTTTCAGAAAGAGGCTGCAATCTTTGAAGATGGGAGAGAGGGATGAAACAGATATTTTCAAGGCCCAAAAGCCTTAAGGAAGTCCCTTTCAGATATTGCCCTGGTTGCGGACATAGTATAAGCCACAGGCTTGTGGCAGAGTGTATAGATAGACTCGGTATCAGGGAAAGGGTTGTGGGAGTAGCCCCTGTGGGATGTGCTGTCTTTGCCTATGATTATTTTGATTTTGATGTAATAGAGGCTGCCCATGGAAGGCCTCCAGCTGTTGCTACAGGTCTTAAAAGGGTTATACCTGACAGGATAATATTCTCCTATCAGGGGGATGGAGACCTTGCCTCCATAGGTATGGCAGAGATTGTCCATGCGGGAGCCCGTGGAGAAAATATAACTGTGATATTTATAAACAACGCAACCTATGGAATGACAGGAGGGCAGATGGCTCCCACAACCCTTATAGGTCAGAAGACCACCACCACACCCTCGGGAAGGGATAAACTCAGGCATGGTTATCCCATAAGGGTGGCAGAGATACTTGCAACCCTTGAGGGAGTGAGTTTTGTTGCAAGGGGCCTGATTGATTCTGTGGGGAATATAAAAAGGACAAAGACCTATATTATGAAGGCCTTTAAAAACCAGATGGAGGGAAAGGGATTCAGTTTTGTGGAGGTCCTTTCACCCTGTCCAACTGACTGGGGCATGAGCCCTCTTGAGGCAAAGAGATGGACTAAGGAGGTTATGGCAGGGTATTACAAACCTGGAGTCTTGAAAGGAGGAGAGGATGGAGAGATTTAAGAGATGGTTTATCAGTGAGGAGGATCTTACAGGATTAACCCCTATAAAGGCAAGGGATCTGATAATAAAGTGCTTTTTCGAGGCACAGAAGGAGACATTTGCAAGGGCAAAGGAGTCACTGGGCAAAAGTGCTGATGAGAAGGCAATACTTGAGAGTGTGACAAATGCCGTAAGGGTTGTCTTCAGGGAAACAGGCGGGTCTTTTGATAATCCATCAAAAGAAGATCTGGTAAGAGTAGTAGAGGGCCTTGCCAGAAAATCAGCCTCCTGGGGAACTCCTCAAGACATAATAGAACACCATAAGGCACAGATAGAAAGGGTTCTCAGGGCTTTAGGATGACGGAGAAGGGGATAGTTATTGCAGGGTTCGGAGGACAGGGTATCCTCTTTCTTGGCAAGACCATAGCCAATGCAGCAATGCTTTCCGGTAAGGAGGTTACATGGTTTCCCTCCTATGGAGCAGAGATACGTGGTGGCACAGCCAACTGCACTGTGGTGATATCTGATGAACTTATAGGTTCACCCGTCCTGAGTAGTATTGATATCCTTATTGTATTCAATGATGCCTCACTGAAAAGGTTCTCTCCAAGGTTAAAACCTGAGGGAATCCTTTTTTACGACTCATCGGTTATAAGGGAAAGACCATCATCAGGTATCGATGTGCCTGCAACAGAGATGGCTGCAGAAGAAGGAAATACCCGTGGTGCAAATATGGTGATGCTCGGTGCCTTTGTAGCTGCCACAGGGATCCTTTCTCCTGAGTCCCTTTACAGAACCCTTGAGGAGACGATTCCACCCTCAAGGATCAAGATGCTTGAATTAAACAGAAGACTTGTAGAGAAGGGTATTAAATACATTGAAAATACGAAAACCTTCCATAAGTGATGTAAAACAAATGCAGAGGCTGATCAATGAGTTTGCCAGGAGGGAGGAGATGCTTCCCCGCTCCCTCAACGAGCTTTACGAGAATATAAGGGATTTTTATATCTGTGAAGATAAGGGTGAGATAATCGGGCTCTGTGCACTCCATATCCTGTGGGAGGATCTGGCGGAGATAAGGTCCTTAGCCGTTAAGAGGGAATTCCAGAGAAAAGGCATCGGGATGAGGCTTTTGAAAAGGTGCCTTCAAGAGGCAAAGAGACTCGGTATCAGGAGGGTCTTTGCCCTCACATATTTTCCCGATTTTTTTCAGAAGGCGGGATTCAGAAGGGTGGAAAAGTCTCAGCTACCCCAGAAGATATGGGGAGACTGTCTCAGGTGCCCTAAGTTTCCTGAATGTGATGAAGATGCTGTGATAATCGATTTAGATAATAAACAAAAGTGATTTTTTGATTAATTTTTTTAATTTGACCAGAATCCTATATATGTAGTAGTTTTATCTGTTTCAGATGAACCTCAGCTGAGCCTGAGCCAGCTTAATAAATTAAAAAGGAGGAGTGTTATGAGTGAACTGCCAAAAACACCCTTACTTGATGAACTCGAAAAGGGTCCCTGGCCAAGCTTCGTGACAGAGATGAAGAAGGCAGCCAGGAAGAATGCTATGGCAAGAGACGAACTTGCCCAGCTGGAGAAGTCCTATAAGGATAAGCGTGGTTACTGGAAACATGGTGGAATAGTTGGTGTAAGGGGTTATGGTTCTGGAGTTATAGGTAGATATTCATCCCTTCCTGATATGTTTCCTAATGTCGCCAACTTTCATACAGTGAGAATCAACTCCATTGCAGGCTTCTTCTACACCTCTGATGCTATCAAGATGATGTGCGACATCTGGGACAAATATGGAAGTGGTCTTACGAACTTTCACGGCTCTACAGGGGATATCATCCTCCTTGGCACCAACACAGAGAACCTTGAGCCTGTATTTGCTGAATTCTCATCCCGTGGCTGGGACCTCGGTGGTTCAGGTTCTGCCTTTAGGACACCCAGCTGCTGTGTAGGCCCTGCAAGATGCGAATGGTCAAATATTGATACCCTTGATATTACCTACAGTATTACCCAAGAATTTCAGGATGAGATCCACAGACCAGCTTTCCCATATAAATTTAAAGTTAAGACTGCGGGATGTGCGGTGGACTGTATTGCCTCAATAGCAAGGGCAGACCTCTCTATTATAGGGACATGGAAGGGAAGGATTGAGATAGACCAGGATGCAGTCCAGTGGTATGCAAAGAATGGTATGGATATACAGAGGGATATAGTGGATAGATGCCCCACAAGGTGCATGAGCTATGATGGAAAGACCCTCACGATTAATGATGAGGACTGTTCAAGGTGCATGCACTGTATAGCAAAGATGACCAAGGCCCTCAGACCAACAGGTGAGAGGGGGGCTACGATACTTATAGGGAGCAAGGCACCTTTTGTCATAGGTGCAACCCTTTCATGGGTAATCATACCATTTATGAAGATGGAGCCACCTTATACAGAGATCAAGGACTTTACCAGGAAGGTCCTGGAATACTGGGATGAATATGGAAAGAACAGGGAAAGGATAGGTGAACTGATTATAAGGCGTGGCATGAGGGAGTTTCTCGAGTATGTAGGCCTCCAGCCTGATCCTCGTATGATTAAGGAACCCAGAAGGGATCCCTTCTACTTCTGGAAAGAAGAAGAGCTTGTCCCGAATTCACAGCTTTAAAAATTAATATAAGGAGGAGAACATGGCATTACCACAGAGAAGAACAGATATCGGACCGCCCCATTATAAGGACTTTTTACCACCAGTTATCCAGAAGAACTACGGTAACTGGAAGTATCATGAGATACTTGAGCCTGGCGTGATGGTTCATGTGGCTAACAGCGGTGATAAGATCTGGTCAGTAAGGATAGCCTCTCCAAGGCTCTTAAGCACAGACACCCTTAGAGAGATAGCAGATATAGCCCAGAGATATTGCGGTGGTTATCTGAGATTCACATCAAGGAACAATATAGAGTTCCTTGTCTCTGATGAAAAGAACCTGAATCCCCTCAAGGAAGAGCTCAAGAAAAAGGGATATCTGATGGGTGGTATAGGAAGCAGGATCTCAAACATAGTCCATACCCAGGGATGGATTCACTGCCACTCAGCAGCCACTGATGCCTCAGGTCTTGTGAAGGTCCTCATGGATGAGTTTGCTGATTATTTCACAACTAAGGAACTCCCCAACAGGGTGAGGCTCGCTGTTGCCTGTTGTACTAATATGTGTGGTGCTGTCCATTGTTCAGATATTGCGATTGTGGCTGTTCACAGAAAGATCCCGAGGATTGACCATGAGAAGGTTCCCAACATGTGTGAGATACCTTCCACCATTGCTTCATGCCCCACAGGTGCCATAAGCCCTGATCCAGCTAAGAAGAGTGTGAAGATAAAAGAAGAGAAATGCATGTATTGTGGAAACTGCTTTACTGTCTGTCCTCCAATGGAGATTCATGACCCTGAATATGATGGGGTGGCAATAGTGGCTGGTGGAAAGGTTGGAAACCTGAGGACACCTCCAAAATTCTCCAAACTCGTTGTTCCCTTTATTAAGAATAATCCTCCCAGATGGCCTGAGGTGGTTGATGCTATAAAGAAGATACTTCATGCCTATGAAAAGGGTGCAATGAAGTATGAGAGGGTTGGGGAGTGGATAGAGAGGATTGGCTGGGAGAAGTTCTTTAAGGTCACAGGTCTTCCCTTTACCCATCAGCACATTGATGATTTCCTTATCGCAAGGGAGACCTTCAGGACAGCAGCGACCTTTAAGTGGTAAGGTTTTGACTTAATGGCGAAGTAACAGTTCAGGGCTGGGGCGTACGCCCCAGCCCTATAATTCAATTAAGGAGGAGAACGATGGATAAGGCAGAATTGAAACAGAAGATTTACAGCTTGGTGGAACAATCCATGGGAAAAAAGAAGCTCAAACAGTCAGATATCGAAAAGAAGATTTCAGAGGAGACAGGAGTAAGCAGGCAGGAGGTAAAGGAGGCCCTCAGAGAGCTGATTGATGAAGGCAAATTAATATATACCTATTTTGGCGGAAGCTTTGTAGAGATACCCCCTAAGCAGTAATCTTATTTTAAGAATTCCTTCATAGATTAGTGGCGAAGTAACAGTATGGTGTAATAGTTAGCCCTTTTTAAAAAGGCAGTTTACCCGGGAGGGTGAGAGCTGCCTTTTCTTTTGTAGTTTATTGTTTCAAGATTCAGATTTATGCTATAATTTTTAAAAACTCCAATGGGGCGTAGGCAAACGGGCAAGCCAGGAGACTTTGGATCTCCCATCTGGAGGTTCGAATCCTCCCGCCCCAGCCACCCCTTAGATAGGCTTTAGGCTTAAGGCTGAAGGCTGAAGAAAAGAGACAAAGACAGGATTATTGGTTTTTCTCTTCAACCTATCTTAGTGGCGAAGTAAGAGAGGAGAATTTATGACTGAAGGGATAAAACTTATAACAGGAAATGCCCATAGAAGACTGGCAGAGGAGGTGGCGTCCTACCTTGGTATTCCCCTCACTGATGCGACAGTTACGACCTTCAGTGATGGTGAGATAATGGTTCAGATCAATGAGAATGTGAGGGGAGCTGATGTATTTGTTATCCAACCCACCTGTGCACCTGTTAATCACAACATAATGGAGCTACTCCTTATAATGGATGCCTTAAGAAGGGCATCAGCAAGGCGTATTACAGCAGTTATCCCTTATTATGGCTATGCCAGACAGGATAGAAAGGTTCAGCCAAGGGTTCCCATATCTTCAAGACTTGTGGCTGACCTGATAACAGTGGCAGGTGCGAACAGGGTTCTTACAATGGATCTTCACGCAGGTCAGATCCAGGGATTCTTTGATATCCCTGTGGATCACCTTTATGCCATGCCCGTTCTGCTGGAATATATAAAGAAGAACTACGATTCAGATAGACTTGTCGTTGTATCGCCTGATGCAGGAGGTGTTGAGAGGGCAAGGACATTTGCAAGAAAGTTGGGCTCTTCCCTTGCCATAATTGACAAGAGGCGTGACCGTGCCAATGTCTCACAGGTAATGCATGTTATAGGAGATGTAAGGGATAAGGATACCCTTATCCTTGATGATATAATCGATACAGGTGGCACCACCACACTTGCTGCACAGGCATTGATTGAACATGGAGCAAGATCCGTAAATGCAGCCTGTACTCATGCGGTGCTTTCAGGCCCTGCGGTGGAGCGTTTGAATTCATCTCCTATAAAAGAAGTGATTGTAACGAATACCATACCCCTTGACAGCAAGCAGTCAGCCTGTCAGAAATTAAAGGTCCTCAGCATAGGTCCACTCCTTGCAGAGGCAATAAAGAGGATCCATGAGGAATCCTCTATAAGTTCCCTTTTTGTGTAGTTCCGAAAGTGGTGAAGTAACAGTCTTAGTGGCGAAGTAACAGTGAGTGGCGAAGTAACAGTGAGTGGCGAAGTAACAGTTTAGGTGCCGAAGCACTCAAAATAGATTTTAGAGTTTAAGGAGGAAGGATGGAAAGGATTTCTATCACAGCCTACAGACGGGAGGCCACTGGTAAAGGAGCGGCCCGTTCCTTAAGAAGAAGAGGGGAGCTGCCCGCTGTTATCTACAGGGCAGGAAGGTCAGAACCTATCAGGATACCGGCAGGAGAATTTATCAGGCTCCTTAAAAGGACAAAAGGAGAAAATATCCTGATTAATCTCCGGTTTCCTGATGGAGACAGACTTGCTGTTATAAAGGATTATCAGCTTGATCCTGTGACAGGTGAGCTTCTCCATACAGACTTCCAGGAAGTCCTCCTTACAGAGGCTGTAAGGGTTACCGTGAAGGTTATCACAAAGGGTATCCCGAAGGGTGTAAAGGAACAGGGCGGGATACTCCAGCATCTCCTGAGAGAGATAGAGATAGAGGCACTTCCAGACAGGATGCCAGGTCATATTGAGGTGGATGTCTCTGAACTTACCGTTGGTCAATCCATCCATGTAAGGGATCTGAAACCAGAGGAAGGTATAAAGATTATCACTGATCCTGAGGAGGTTATCGCAACAGTCACAGCTGGAGTGACTGAAGAGGTAACACCATCGGAGGCCCCTGAGGTCACAGAACCAGAGGTGATAAAGAAGGGTAAGAAAGAGAAAGAGGAAGGGGAAGGTAAGAAGTAATTGTGGATCGTTGCAGGTCTTGGTAATCCAGGGGGGAAATACGAACTTACAAGGCACAATGTGGGTTTTCTGTTCATTGACAGGCTTTGTAACCTTTATAAGGTAAGACTCAATAGCCACAAGTCTTTTATGTACCAGAAGGTTAAAATTAATGAGGATGAGCTGATACTCTTAAAACCCATGACCTATATGAACAGAAGTGGCATAGCCATAAAGGAGGCCTGTGAATATTTTCATATCCCTACTGAAAGGGTTATCGTTATTCATGATGATATGGATATGGAGATTGGAAAGATAAGGGTGAGGAAGAAGGGCTCTTCCGGCGGACATAG
>CAMTWD010000067.1:0-6106 GCA_947085365.1 uncultured Nitrospirota bacterium
TAATAATAATGCAATCAGCCTCCTCAGGTGAATCTGACAGAAGGAGCCCTGCCCTCAGTAGACCCTTTGCGAGACTCCGGGAGTCCACTTCATTCTTGGGACAACCAAGGGTTATTATATGGATACCACCACTGTAATCCAAACTACTCACCCTCTTTCTTTTTGACAATAGGGCATAAATAATTTATATATAGCTTAAAACCGAGCAACTGTTACTTCGCCACCAACTGTTGGGGGTACACAGGGGGAAACTTTGTTTCCCCCCTGTGAGACCCCCACTGTTACCTCGCCACCTTCTGTTAAGGTCTTTACCTGAACTTCGTAGACATTTTCTCCATGGTGGAGATGGAGCCTCTTCCTTGAACCCTTCAGGAGTGCCTCGGTGAGCTCAACCCTTATAGATCTAAATAGTCCGATCTCCCTTATATCCATGCCCTTATTGCTTCGTCCGATGCCCGATATAAGGGAAAAGGCCCTGTTCAGATCCCTAAGTGTAAGATCAGGATTCACAACAACGATGGGTAAATCAATAACATCCATGAATTCATCAATGGAAATACCCATCAGGTTCTCCTTACTGTTACTTCGCCACCTACTGTTACTTCACTACCTACTACCTTTATTATACCCTCTAAGATACCATAATCGCTAACAATGAGCTCCTCTGAGGAGAAATGCTCCAGTATCTCTATTATATAAAGCAGTCCAGGAAGGATAATATCCTCCCTCCCCTTTTCCATGCCTTTTGTGTGACTGATCTCCTCAAGGCTCATGGAAGAGAGTCTTCTAAACATATCCATAAGAGCCCCCAGTGTGAGCCTGTGACCGTGAATCCTCTCTGGTTCATATCTACTTAATCCAAGGTCAATGGCTGCAAGGCATGTAACGGTCCCACCAGTTCCTATAACAGTTCTTTTATCAGTACCCTTAACCCTTTCCCTTTTTATTGAATTAAGTGCCTCTATTATAACAGCCCTTGCATCAAGAATTGATTTCTCCAAAGGTGGCGAGGATCCAACTATTTGAGACAATTTAAGGACACCAATCGGAATGGAGGTGATCTCTATGCCTTCGCCATGAGGGGCATTATCAGTTATTATAAACTCTGTGCTTCCACCACCAAGGTCAAATATCACGGTCTTTCCCTCCGGGATCTCAAGACCGAGGCTCACACCTTCAACTGTGAGGAGGGCCTCCTCCTCTGGAGATATAACCCTTATCTCAATACCTGCTTCATCTTTTGCCCTCTCAAGGAAGTCTTTTGAGTTTTCTGCCTCCCTCAGGGCCTGTGTTCCTACAGCCACAATCCTTTCTGCTCCAAGACCCAAGGCCTTCTCCCTGAAATCCCTGAGACAATCAAGGCTTTCCCTCATCCTCTCATCCTTAATCCTTCCTGTAGTTTTCAAAGACGCACCAAGTCTGGTTATCCTTCTATCAGAGTATAGTCTGATAAGCCTTCCACCCTTCAGATAACCCACAAGGAGTCTTATGGTATTAGAACCCGTATCTATGGATGCTATCAGGGGAGAGTCTTGTTGTGGTCTTTCTCCTTCTCTCTTTAACTTCAATATATCCTTCTTTAATACCTCTTTCACCTATTATCACCTGATAGGGAATGCCTATAAGGTCGGCATCTTTAAATTTTACACCAGGCCTCAGGTCTCTGTCATCAAGAAGGACATCAAATCCCCTTTCCCGAAGGGAATTATAGATATTTCTTGCCAGACCCATTACCTCATCACTTCCACTGAGAGGGATGACCTCTATATCAAAAGGTGCAATGGATTTTGGCCATATAATGCCATCATCATCATGATTCTGCTCAACAGCAGCAGCCATTATCCTGGCTGGACCTATGCCATAGCTTCCCATTATAATCGGCCTCTGCTGACCTGACCTGTCAAGATAAAAGGCCTTGAGGGGTACTGAATACTTCGTCCCGAGTTTAAATATATTCCCTATCTCTATTGCCTTCTCTATCCTGAGGGGGTGACCACATTTAGGACAGGCCTCACCACTTTTTACAACATGAAGGTTATACCACTCAGGATTGAAGTCCCTTCCTGGGACAAGTCCCTTTACATGATAATCCTTCTTATTTGCTCCACTCACATAAGAACCCCTTTTAAGAACAGGGTCAGCAATGATCCTCACCTTAGGTGGCGAGGTAGGGCCATTGTTGGTTAGGTAACAGTCGGGGGTCTCACAGGGGGGAACCTTCGTTCCCCCCTGTGTACCCCCGAGGTAACAGTGAGGCCCGATAAATCCTGGCTCTGTGCCGAGTCTATCCCTTATCTCTTCCGGAAGGGCCTGCCTGAATGGACCAATAAGCCTCTGGAGCCTCTTCTCGTTAAGTTGCTGATCACCCCGAAGGGCTACTATCACCATCCCTTCAGAGGCCATGAATACAAGGGTCTTTATAAACCTCTCAGGAGAGAGGCCAAGATAAGCAGAGACTTCATCCACTGTCCTCATCTCAGGGGTAAAGACCTCCTCCAGCCCACCTTCCTCCTGAAGATCTATCTCTTTCACAACGGATTCCGCAACCTCTATATTTGCAGAATATCCGCAACTGTCGCAGAGGACTATCTCATCCTCACCTGCTGGAGAGGGAGCCATAAATTCATGAGACTGCCTTCCACCCATCATTCCTGGATCTGATTCCACCTCGTAAAATCTGAGTCCGCATCTGGTGAATATCCTGTGGTAGGCCTCTCTGTGAATTTCATAACTCCTGTTGAGGCCTTCCTCGTCTGTATCAAAGCTATAGCTATCCTTCATTATGAATTCCCTTGTCCTCATAATACCTGCCTTTGGCCTTGCCTCATCCCTGAGTTTTACCTGTATCTGATACCATATCTGTGGAAGCTCTCTGTAAGACCTTATCTCCTTTGCAGCAAGCCATGCCATCACCTCTTCATGGGTCATACCCAAACACATATCCCTGCCACCTCTGTCCTTGAGCCTGAACATCTCATCCTTTATCTCAAACCATCGACCCGTCTGCTGCCAGATCTCCGCAGGATGAAGCACAGGACAGGTAATCTCTTGAGCACCTATGGCATTCATCTCCTCCCTGAGGATATTTATTATCCTCTGCATGACCCTCCAGCCAAGGGGCAGAAAGATATAAAGTCCTGAGGCAAGCTGTCTTATAAAACCACCCTTCAGGAGAAGTCTGTGGCTTACTGATTCGGCCTCCTGACCAACCTCTCTCAGAGTTGGTATGAACAATCTTGAATACAGCACAGTTACCTCCGCTCTTACTTCGCCACCAATCCACCTATGGTATCAATTGTAAGATTAGGCCTTTGCTTTAGTCAAGTAAGGTAAATCTGCTAAAATAGAGTTAGCCGGGATAGCTCAGTGGTAGAGCAGCTGATTCGTAATCAGCTGGTCGTGGGTTCGAATCCCATTCCCGGCTTAAGTTTTTTATGTAATAGGCAGGGATTGGGGATCATGCTTATGGACTGTAGCAGAATTGTAACAGCCCAGGGCCTGGACGAAAAAGAAACCAGATTGCATCAAGGGGGCGATTTACTTCATTGTTAATACCCCTTTCCCTCTGCTAATTCAAGAAGTCTCCTTAGATATTCCTGTGTCCTACCAGGTGATACAAAGAGCATCCTCTTTTTGATCTGAGAGATAATCTCCTCATCACCTACAAAATCCTTTTTGAATTCCTCCAGTAAATATGAGTCACGAAGATATTGCGTAGGTGTTGCCCTGAATCTCTGGAGCCACCTTTCCTTTGTCCCCTCTTCAAAAATCCTCTCCTGTAATGGATTCAGGATCACAAATCCATCCCTTAGACTCAGATGAATGGCAAAGGAACGGAGAAGTTCTATCCCGATTATCGAAACATCTCCCAGCATCTTAAGCGAATCTGCCAGCCCCTCTGGAAGGATTCCAAACCTCATCGGAACAGACATCCCAGCTATGGATATATCAAGACTGTAGATATCAGTAGTAAAGGATCCTACGAAGGGATAAAAATCCCTCACAGCCCTTTCCACAGGCTGAAGGCCCTCAATAAGGGAAGTCTTGGCATAACTAATCTGTGCTCCTGTATCAAAGATCGCCTTATGCCTCTGACCACCTAATTGAAAGTCAATCAGGGGCACACCGGTTTTATCCATCTCGATATCCACCATAACACCAGAATAAGAAACCTCTCTCCCAACAGGGGTCATGAAGAGGACGGTTTCGCTGAGGGGATCTATACTTACATCAATATCCTCAAGATAATCTGTCCCAACCAGTGCACCTATCTCAATACCAATATATTTAGAGCATTCTTCAAGGAGCTTCTCTGGATCAATCATATTTTTTCCAGCAAGCCTTAATAAATCACCCAGAGAGGAGCCCTCGTCTTCCTCTTCCAAGTCTCTTTTTATCTGCTTCAATACATTTATAAAGCCTTCCTTTTCCTTCCCTTCATCAAACTGGCCAAATTTCAAACCTGTAAGAGGGAGGTTTACACCCTCCTTAGTTACAGTGAGTGGTAAACCCGTATCAAGCAAGAGATTCCCAGAGGAGGTCTGGATAATGGGATGATTGTTGATCCACCTAAACCTAAAACACTGAGATACATTAAATCTTGCTCTTGCCATACTTGCCTCCTTTTCTACTTAGTTTCTGAAGTAGGGTCCCCAAAAAATCGTAAGTTTTTTTGAGGTAACAGTAGAGAATATGTAATTAACCCTCTTCACGATAAAACTCCTTACTGTTACTTCGCCACTAATCCTGTTCTGATTAAAAAGAAAGGCAGAATGGCAGGATTGAAACCCAGGAGAGAAACCCTCATCTTCTAAACTGATGAAATCCATACTCTAATAATATAGCAATACAAAAATCTTTGCAAGAAAAATTTATGTTATAATTGATCTCTGTTTAGTGGCGAAGTAGCAGTTTAATCCTTCCCTGTAAGGCGTGTTAGATCAAAATTCCATGTCCCTGAAATGGGGTAGAGGTGATTCAGGGAGATTTTTTATGAATCTAATGCGAAATCTTGACTCCTTGAAGGTATGAAATATATACTTTATGTAGGAGGTGATGTCTTAATGTCAGAAACCGTAAAAATTGGTAAAAAAGCTCAAATTGTTATTCCAAAAGCAATAAGACAAAAGATGAAGATTTCAGAAGGTGACAGTTTATTCATTGATATTGTTGACAATGCCATAGTTATGAAACCTGTCCCTAAAACCATAACAGAACTGGCAGGCATTGCAAAGGGATTGTATAAAGAAAACTACATAGATAAAGAAAGAGATACATGGCAGTAAAAATTTTTCTTGATACAAACATAATAATTTACTTTCTTGAAAAAAATGAAAAATTCTTCAACAAAGTGTTACCATACTTTAAGAAAGCAGAAACTGGGAATGTACAGCTTTATACATCTTCACTATCTTATATGGAACTTCTCATTCCTGTTTTTAAAACAGGAGAAATAAACCTAGAAGCCACATATAGCTTTTTATTCAAAAAATTTTTTCATGTTGTAAATGTGGATATGGAAACTGCAAAAATAGGGGCAAAAATAAGAGCTCAGTATGGTATAAGGACTCCTGATGCTTTACAGATAGCATGTGCTATAAATTCAGAATGCGAGCAGTTTATTACATCGGATAAAGAGTTAAAACAAATAAAAGATATAGAAGTAGTGCTGGTTTCATAGTAGTCGATAAAGAATTATACTGACCCCATGAGGAGTGGACACGCCAAAGGTGTAGAGGTGGCGAAGTAACAGTAGAGAGAATGAAGGACGCAGCATGCCCTCACTGTTACTTCGCCACCTATACAACTTCTGGGCATAAAAAATGTCTTGACAAATGGGGTGTAGTACAAGAGAACTATTGTGAGGCATTAGTGTATGCAGTATCTATGGGAGATTATTATTTTTCGACTAAAACATTGATGAAACTTGGCCAAATACATTTTGAAAAAGGAGACTTTGCTGTAGCAGAAAAACTCTATTCACTTGCTTATGAGACTGCCAAGGATATAGAAAACAAAGAATTAATGGGATTATGTATTATAGCTCTTTATTTTGTGAAAAATATTAAAAATGAAAAATAGGAGGGGAAACAAGATGAGATCGGAA
>CAMTWD010000068.1:0-24925 GCA_947085365.1 uncultured Nitrospirota bacterium
ACAGCACTGCTCATTCCGCTGATGTCTTGCGGCGCGAGACTTCCTGTATATGTGCTTTTTACAGGCGTCTTCTTTGCAGAAAGCGCAGGAACAGTGCTGTGGTCATTGTATGTAATGGGTATAGCCCTTGCTGTTTTAATGGGTGTGATTTTTAAGAGAACGCTTTTTAAAGGCGAATCTCCAATGTTTATAATGGAACTTCCGCCTTACAGGATGCCTTCGTTCAGGAGCCTTATGATACACACATGGGAGAAGGGCAAGCATTTTCTGATAAAGGCCGGAACATATATTTTAGCGGTCTCCATCCTCGTATGGTTTCTTTTAAATCTCCCATGGGGTGTTGAACACAAAAAAGACTCCTATCTTGGAAAGGCAGGGCAGATAATTGCGCCAGTGTTCAAACCCCTTGGATTTGGAAACTGGGAGGCCTCATCTGCATTGATAACAGGAATAATTGCCAAAGAGATAGTGGTGGGAACAATGGGCCAGATTTATGTCCAGAAGGCAGGCGAAGAGGCACAGAATATAGATGAAAAACCATCCTTAACAGAGGATTTAAAAGAGATAGGGACATCCTTTATTGCTGCAGCAGGAGATTCTCTTAAGAATGTTTTTTCTACTTTTGGCATTGCGAGCATTACAGCAGAGGAAGACGAAGAACAGACAGGACTTAAGTCAATAGTTCAGAAGTCATTTACGCCTTTAAGCGCCTATGCTTTTATGGCATTTGTGCTTTTATACATGCCGTGCGTTGTTGTTGCAATCGCAATGAGACATGAGTTCGGCACATGGAAGTGGTTTGGCATTGCCTTTGCGTATCAGATGGCGCTGGCTTGGATTGTGGCATTTGTGATTTATCAGGGCGGAAAACTTTTAGGGTTTGGAGGTTAAGATGGGATTCATTGATATAGCATTAATGGCTGCAATCATCGGTGGAGCGGTATATCTCCTATACCGTTCCATATGGAAGAAAAAGGGTCATTGTCCGGGATGTGATTCAGGAAGTTGCAATAAATTGTCAAAGGGGCAATTGTAATGGAGACAATTAAGGCTTCTGTTGATTATGGGATTATAGGACTGCTCATTCTATTTTAATTGTTTATATCCCGAGGATAATCCTGACTGGGAAGAATTGGGATTTCCGGTTTTAGGTGCTGTGTCGGGGATGCTTGGCTGTCTGATGGCCATAGAGGCGATCAAGATTCTCACAGGCTATGGGAAACCATTACTTTCGCAAATGATGGTATTTAACACAATGGATATGGAATTCAGGAAGTTTAATATCTATAAGGATAAAAATTGCAATGTGTGTGGCACTGACATTAATCACAGATACTGAGACTATTATGTTATTGACATAGACACATCGTTATTCCTTATGATATATACCGATAAATGCCAAAATTGGCGTGTAAATTTAAAGGGCGTCTCTGGATTGAAGGAAGGGAAGGAACATTTTTTCAGTCTTAAGCCTAACTTTGGTGTAACAGTGAGGATGGAAAATGTTTAGAAAAGGAGTTTCAGGTTTTGTGGCATTACTTTTTGCACTGACGCTTTTATGCATAGATGCAAAGGCAGAATCTGCAAGAGAGATAACGGTATCTGCAGCCATAAGTTTGAAGAACGCCTTTGAAGAAATCGGTAAGCTTTACGAAGCTAAGAATAAGGGAACCAAGGTTGTGTTTAACTTCGGTGCCTCTGGAGATCTGATAAGGCAGATAGAGGGAGGAGCTCCTGTGGATGTATTTGCTTCAGCTGCACAGAAGGATATGGATGAAATGGAAAAGAAGGGTTTTATCCTGTCAGGTTCAAGGGTTAATTTTGCAGCAAATAGGGTGACCCTTGTGGCGCCTGTAAATTCAGGGCTTCCGATAAAGTCCTTTGAGGATCTCAGAATGGATAAGATAAAAAAGGTTGCCGTGGGAAATCCGAAGACCGTTCCGGCAGGGAGGTACGCTGAGGAGGTTTTTCTGTATTATAAAATCCTCAGTGACATAAAGGATAAATTGGTATTTGCTGAAAATGTAAGGCAGGTGCTTGACTATGTGGCACGGGGAGAGGTGGATGTAGGAGTAGTATATCTGACCGATGCCCTTGTAAGGTCAAAGGAAGTAAAGATTGTAGCAACTGCTCCTGAGGCAAGCCACAGGCCAGTGAAATATTCCATAGCTGTTGTGAAAGGCACAAAGAATGAAGCTCAAGCAAGGGATTTTATTTCACTGATTATATCATGGGAAGGACAGGAGATATTAAAGAAATATGGGTTTAAGGCTGTAAGAAGATAGGCTGAAGGGGTAATGGGATGGAGTATGGATAGCTCGGTATTATTTTCGTTGAGACTTTCCCTTCAGGTTGCAACGGTTGCCACTATATTTGTGGTGATCATCGGGATTTTTATCGCCTACATACTTGCTCGAAAGGAATTTAAGGGTAAGGAGTTTCTGGACATACTCTTCACGCTTCCCCTTGTATTGCCGCCTACGGTAACAGGTTACTATCTCATTGTTCTTTTTGGAAGGAATGGATTTATTGGTAAACTGATTTATGAATGGACGGGCTGGAGTATAATGTTCACATGGTATGCAGCAGTGATAGCATCCTTTGTGGTTTCGCTTCCTCTAATGATAAAGACAGCGCGGGCAGCCATAGAATCTGTTGATAAAAACCTGATAAACGCCTCTTATACCCTTGGCCACTCTGAATTAAGGACTGCTTTAAAAGTTATCTTGCCACTTGCCAGGAGGGGGATAATAGCAGGTGCGGTGCTATCTTTTGCAAGGGCAATGGGTGAGTTTGGTGCTACATTAATGGTAGCTGGAAATATTCCCGGCAAAACAAACACCATGCCTCTTGCTATATATACTTATGCGAGTAGTGGTGAATGGGAAAAGGCGAATGGTATGGTCATTTTATTAACTGTGATGTCCGGAGTCTTTCTTTATCTTGCAAATAGGTACTCACGGAGAATTGTCTGATGGGATTATATCTCAGATTGAAATGGGGTCCACCAAAGGGGTCCCAAAAAAATCGAAGACTTTTTGGGATGGGAGTGTCGAAGACTTTTCGGGGTAGGGAGAAGATAAATAGCTTTACACTTGATGTAGAGTGGCATATGGATAATGAGCTTGTCGTCCTTTTAGGGTACTCAGGGGCAGGCAAGTCAATGACGCTGCAGATGATAGCCGGTCTTATGGAACCTGATGAGGGTCTTGTTCTTTCAAATGGGAAGATATTTTTTGATAGTGAAAAAGGAATTAATATCCCACCTCAGAAAAGACCCTTTGGATATGTCTTTCAGGACCTTGCACTCTTTCCCCACATGACTGTTAAGGAGAACATACTGTACGGAGCAGACGGTATGGATAATAGAGAAAGGGCTAAAAAAGCAATGGAGCTGATAGAGAGATTTCATCTTAAAGGGCTCGAAGACAGACTCCCCAGTGAAATATCAGGCGGGCAGAAACAGAGGGTTGCCATTGCAAGGGCACTAATAAGAAGACCCGATGTGTTACTTCTTGATGAACCCTTTTCAGCCCTTGATAATCCACTAAGAGTGGAAATGAGAGCTCTGCTAAAAGAAGTGAGAAGGGAGTTCAGTATTCCTGTAGTGCTTGTGACGCATGACATTACCGAGGCATTAACCATGGCTGATAGGCTTATAATCTATTCAAAGGGGAAAGTGGTCCAAACAGGATCGCCTGAAGAAGTATTTTCCAACCCTAAAACTGAGGAAGTGGCTCTTCTCGTCAATACAATACCCAAATGTCATCCCTATTGCGGACGGAAGTAAATTTAGAGATTCTGGATTTAGATTATCTTGGACAGATGCCTTCCCTCTTTATGGCATCAACGACCTTTGCTACCCTCACAGCCTCCTTTATATCATGAACCCTTACTATATTTGCACCATTGAATATGGCTATGGCAATGGCTGCCAGTGTCCCTTCAAGGCGCATCCCTGGTGGGACATCACCCAGGATCTTTCCTATGAAAGCCTTTCTCGATGGTCCAATCAGTATTGGTCTTTCAAGATAGGTGAATTCCCTGAGATTTTTAAGAATCTCAAGGTTGTGGTCAAAGGTCTTTCCAAATCCTATTCCAGGATCTATGATTATAAGCTCTTCAGGTATCCCTGCCTCTGTAGCCATCATGATACCCTCTCTTAAGTAATCCGTTATCTCAGGTATGAGGGCTTCATATACAGGATTTAGCTGCATCGTCTTTGGCGTGCCCTTGATATGCATAATCACTACAGGCACACCATATTCTGCCACTACCTTCTTCATCTCAGGATCGCCCCTCAGGCCTGTAATATCATTTACAATAGACGCCCCTGCATCGAGTGCAGCCTTTGCAACCCTTGACTTGTATGTGTCTATTGAGATAGGCACTCTTATGAGCTGTGAAAGCTTAGTGATTACAGGAATAACCCTTCTCATCTCTTCATCCTCAGGTACAGGGTCTGAGCCAGGTCTTGTGGATTCCCCGCCAATGTCAATAATATCAGCACCCTCTTCTACCATCTTTATGGCATGATCCACTGCCCTGTCAGGGTCATAAAAGAGACCACCATCAGAGAAGGAATCGGGAGTTACATTGAGGATTCCCATGATATAGGTCCTTGAGGAGAGATCAAGGTCAAAGTTATTCCACCTGAGTCTCATACTGTTACCTCGCCACTGGGAAGGTATTAGGCAGGCTGTAGGGTCTGTCCTTTAAAATTATTTATGAGGCGGTCTATCTCTGCTCCATCGATTGTCTCTTTTTCGAGGAGGAGATTCACGAGGGCATCCAGGAGGTGGCGATTCTTTCTAATCAGGTCTTTTGCATATTCGTATTGTTCTGTCACAATCCTCTTTACCTCTTCATCTATCTCTTCTGCTGTCTTTTCAGAGTAGTCTTTGAGTTTTGTAAGTTCTTTACCGAGGAATATCTGTTCCTCCCTCTTGCCAAAGGTAAGTGGACCGAGCCTTTCAGACATCCCCCACTGAGTGACCATCTTTCTTGCAAGCTCTGTTGCCCTCTCAAGGTCGTTGCCAGCTCCAGTTGTCATGTGTCCGAGGGCTACCTCCTCTGCTGCCCTTCCTCCCAGAAGAACAGATATCATCTTGAGGAGGTAGTCCTTTGAATAGGTGTATCTGTCATCAAGGGGAAGTTGCTGCGTCACACCAAGTGCCCTTCCCCTGGGGATTATACTTACCTTATGAATAGGATCAGTGCCTGGCGTTAGTTTCGCTACAAGGGCATGACCACTTTCGTGATAGGCAGTATTTCTCTTCTCCTCCTCACTTATTATCATGCTCCTTCTCTCAACACCCATGAGGACCTTATCCTTTGCTGCTTCAAAATCCTCCATATCTACAACACTCTTTGATTTTCTCGCAGCAAGTAGTGCTGCCTCATTCACAAGGTTTGCAAGGTCAGCTCCTGAGAATCCCGGTGTGCCCCTTGCTATTACCTCAAGATTTACATTCTCAGCAAGGGGGATATTTCTTGTGTGGACCTTCAGTATCTCAAGCCTTCCCTTTACATCCGGTTGTGGTACAACTATCTGCCTGTCAAATCTTCCTGGTCTCAAGAGTGCTGGGTCAAGGACATCAGGTCTGTTTGTAGCTGCAATGATTATTACGCCTTCATTAGACTCGAATCCATCCATCTCCACAAGGAGCTGATTGAGGGTTTGCTCTCTTTCATCGTGTCCTCCACCAAGGCCGGCTCCACGGTGGCGACCCACAGCATCTATTTCGTCTATAAATACAAGGCACGGTGCATTCTTCTTTGCCTGATCAAAGAGATCCCTTACCCTTGATGCACCTACTCCTACAAACATCTCTACAAAATCAGAACCAGATATGGAGAAGAAGGGCACCCCCGCCTCTCCAGCAATTGCCTTTGCAAGGAGGGTCTTTCCTGTGCCAGGAGGTCCCACAAGGAGAACACCCTTTGGGATCTTACCACCAAGCCTTGAGAACTTCTGAGGATCTTTAAGGAAGTCTATAATCTCCTGAACCTCTGCCTTTGCCTCATCTATACCAGCCACATCATTGAAGGTAACCTTTACGGATTTGTCAGATATAATCTTTACCCTTGCCTTTCCAAAGCTCATTGCCCTGTTTCCACCCATCTGCATCTGACGCATGAAGAATATCCATACCATTATTAAAAGGAGTATGGGTCCAAAGGCATAAAAGGCATTTACATACCATGGGGTCTGATCAGGTGGCTTTGCAATAATCTTTACGGAACGGGCCTGGAGTTCCTTAACAAGATCGGGATACTGAGGGCTGTAGGTCTTAAACTTTGAGCCATCTTTAAGCTTTCCGGATATACTGTTCTCCTTTATGACGACCTCCTCAACCTCTCCTGCCTGCACCTTTGAGAGGAACTCGGAAAAGGAGATTTCTGACTCGAGCCTTTCCGGTGTGCTCACGATGTTAAAAAGAAGTAACATCGTGAGTATTATTAAGAGCCATACTGTTAGACTTTTCATCATCACCTTTTTTATTTTAACATTTTCAGTTTAAAAGCTATAAGTCTCCTTCTCAAGGAGGTTTTTCTGGATGTTTATCAGCCTTGTAATCCCATCCTGGGCAAGCCTCAGGAGGGTGTCGAGCACCTCCTTTTTAAAAGGCCTTCCCTCTGCAGTGCCCTGGACCTCTACAAATTCTCCAGAGCCTGTCATCACCACATTCATATCCACCTCTGCTATCGAATCCTCTTCGTAGCAGAGGTCAAGTCTTGGTTCACCATTAATTATACCCACACTGATGGCAGCAAGATAATCCTTTATGGGATTTCTTTCGATGATTCCATTTCTGATTAAATACCTTACGGCATCTACAAGGGCAACATAGGCACCAGTAATGGAGGCAGTCCTTGTGCCACCATCAGCCTGAATCACATCGCAATCAATCCATATCGTTCTTTCACCAATTCCCTCAAGGTCAATTATAGACCTGAGTGCCCTTCCTATAAGTCTCTGTATCTCATGGGTTCGTCCCCCGATCCTTCCAAGGGTGGATTCGCGGATGTTCCTTGTAGGCGTTGCCCTTGGGAGCATGGAGTATTCTGCTGTAAGCCAGCCTTTTTTCTGATCCTTGAGAAAGGGTGGGACCTTTTCTTCTACAGAGGCTGTGCAGATCACCCTTGTATTGCCGAGTTCTATAAGGACAGAACCCTCAGCACTTTTTATAAAATCACGAATGATCTTTACAGGCCGTATTTCATCATTCTTCCTGCTATCAGGCCTCATAGAGAAACCTCCTTCAGAGTGATCTTCTCTACATCCTCTATCGGCTCGCCGAGAAACCTCTCTCCCACAATCCTGAATCTTTCAGGTGAATCTGTTACATAGAATTTATAAAATACCCTATCGGAATGGTTGCTTAAACCTTTTTCTTCAAGGGTCTTCTTCACGAGTAGTGCAGTCTCCACGGCGGAATCTATAAGCCTTATTTCCCTTCCCATAATCTCTGATATCACCTCTTTAAGAAGGGGATAATGGGTGCATCCAAGGATAAGGGTATCTATTCCGCTATCCCTTAGCTCCTTAAGATAGTGCTCTGCAATAAGTCTTGTGGCAGGCCCTCTGAACCATCCCTCCTCCACAAGGGGAACAAAGAGTGGACAGGCCTTTGAATATACAGTGACTTTCCCATCAATCTCCTTAATCACCTCTGGATAGGCCATGCTCCTTATAGTTGCCTCTGTGCCAATTATTCCAATCCTTCGGTTTTTTGTAACCCTTAATGCAGCCCTTGCACCGGGCTCAATCACACCTATGACAGGCACAGGACACCTCTTCTTAATCTCATCGATGCTTAGGGATGAGGCTGTGTTACAGGCAATGACCAGGAGTTTTATACCCTTCGAGAGAAGGAACTCCGTATTCTCAATAGAATACCTTGTGACAGTCTCTTTTGACCTTATGCCATAGGGTACCCTGGCAGTATCTCCCAGATAGATGATGCTTTCAGTGGGGAGGAGTCTTTTGACCTCCTTAAAGACCGTGAGGCCTCCCACTCCGGAATCAAATATACCTATAGGATTATCACTCATAATATTCCTTTTTTGGTTTTGGTGGAGGCGGCGGGAATCGAACCCGCGTCCAGAAGTCCTACACTCAGGCCTCTACATGCTTAGCCTGCATATTTAAGATTCGGCCTGCTGGTTTGCCTGCAGGCAGGCACCCTCAGGCCTACATCCCGTAAATCTTACCAGACCCTACGGGATTCTCAGGTCTGGCCAGCCTGCTTATCCGGGGTTACTCCTGAGACACAGGCGATCTCAGGGTAACCTGCTGCTTTCAATTAAGCAGCGAGGGCCAGTTCGTTGTTGGCCTTTGTTTTTTTCCCATCTTTTTACGTGGTGATGGGACCACGGCATGCCACCTGAGCCTCGTAACCCCTGTCGAATCCATTCGCCCCCTCATAACTGTTATCTCGCCACTTAAGTTGGTGGCGAAGTAACAGTTAAGATAGGGTTATCTCACCTTTCTTGAGGTGAGTGCCCTTGCTATCTCTCTCTTGGCCTCTCTCTCCTTAATGGCCTCACGCTTTTCAAAGAGCCTTTTACCCCGGGCAAGTCCGATCTCCAGCTTTACCCGGTTATCTTTAAAATAGAGCTTCAGGGGCACTATAGTATAACCCCTCTGCTGGCTCTTTCCCCTCAGTCTTTCTATCTCCCTTCTGTGAAGGAGGAGCTTCCGTGTCCTCAGGGGTTCGTGATTCTGAATATTCCCGTGACTGTAAGGTCCTATATGACAATTAAGGAGAAAGGCCTCATTATTTTTTATTATAACATAACTCTCCTTAAGATTTGCCCTTCCTTCCCTGAGTGCCTTTACCTCTGTACCGAGGAGGCTCAGCCCTGCCTCAAGGGTCTCTTCTATAAAATAATCATGATAGGCCTTTTTATTTTCACAGATAATCTTCATGAATTTAGAATAACCTCACAATAGGACAAAAGTAAATAAGCCAATTGGTGGCGAGGTAACAGTTGAGGGTTCCTTATCTGATTCTCCTTCCTTTAATCCTGATCGCGCCGGGCTTATCTTTTTCTCCATCAATTGCATAGTCAATCTCCATAAATCTCTTGATCACCCATAGATTAGTTAAGAGATGACTGGTTATCTCTGAAGTGGTAAAGACCGACTCATCCTCTGTAAGTGAAAGATAAAGGAGAATCTGGTCTGCCATATGTGGATCAAGGGCCTTTCCACTCTTTAAATACCTTATGAGCTCTTCTGCAGTCTCTTCACCCACTATCTCTGCCCTCTTACCCCTTTCACCAATACCTGTAAAGCCTGCTATGGAATCCTCAAGGATTGCCTCTATATATATGAATGTGCCCTGGCCAATTGATCTCACCTCCTCAGTCTCTATTTCAGCAGGGATACCTTCCTCCTTCATCCTTTCAAGAAATCCTTGCTTCTGCCTCTCTGCAATGCCAGCAGGGAGATTTGCCACAGCTGATATCCCTCTAACCTTTATCAGTCTTCCTGGCTCAAGGAGTCTTAATGGAGAGACCAACCTTACTGGCTCTGTAAATCCCTTTATAAGGCCTCCACCCTTTGGATAAAATCCATATTCTTCAATAGAGAGTTCCAGTCTTATCCCGATCCTCCTCAGAAACTGCAGGAATACTCCTTTTACATAATGAAAGGATGGACTGAAGGGCACATGGGTGCCCCCTTTAAGGAGAATGCTGTGAGGTTCTTCAGAGAATATAAGGCATGGTAATAAGGTCTGTAGCACGAGCATTGTTGATCCGGCTGTCTTGATATCATAAAAGAGCCCTCCTGGTTTCAGTCTTCCTGGTTTAAATATCAACTCCGTTGAGCCAATCTGAGCACCCGTCACCTCAGCAGAGCTTATAAGTTCCATTGCCTTTACAGCTACCAGATGCTGGGGCATCAGCCCTGGGTTTTTCCTTCCCTTTCTTATGTTGAATATCCTGAAGGGCCTTCCGAGAAGGCAGGAGAGGCTAAGGGAGGTTCTCAGGATCTGGCCTCCTCCCTCTCCGTAAGAACCATCTATCTCAATAAGGTCTCTCAACCCTTCCATCGCCACTATAGGTATTACACCTCGGATCAGGTAAGTTGATGTCTCCGTAGAGGATATAACTTACGGCCGGACAACCACCATGACATCGGCAATGGAGCTTGCAACTCCTATTGCTACATGGATTATCTGAAAAGACCTTAAACTGCTCAAGGACTGGAGAATGAAGTATCTCCTCCATTTCATCCTCAAGAAGATTGCCGAGCCTGAATTCCTTTGATCTGAAGAAAAGGTAACAGGGATATACCGAACCATCAGGCATGACAGAGAGCTTCTTTGTACCGGCAGGACAGCGATAGGAACCTTTTGAGATAAAACCTTCACAAGAGACAGGGTGGATATTCGGGTATCTTCTTTTTAATTCCTCAAAACCTTCAATGAATTTATAGAAGGCCATCGAGTCCTGCAATTCCTCCTCGGACAGGATATCCCTGTAGATCAGATAAAAGGGCAATCCCCTTTCTACAAACTCCATGGCATACTTATTGATAAAATTGTTTTTATCAACCACTGCCTTTATAATTGGCCTTTCCTCTAAGAGGTATTCCCTCAGTTTCTTGGAGACAGGGGAGTTTATAGATATTCCTATCTTTATGTGAGGAGAAAACCTCTTCAATTCTTTTAATCCTTCAGGCATGGTACCATTTGAGCTCAGGTAAATAGATTCAAAGTATCCTGAGGCAATTCCCAGGATCTCCTGGAGATCCCTGTGTAGCAATGGTTCACCTCCCAGTATGTCCAGTTCGTTGAAGCCATATCTTTTTATTACTGAGCATATCTTTCTGAAGGCTTCAGGAGATATCTCTTCTCCGGAACTTATCCCCCTGTTGAAACAGAACCTACAGGACCTGTTACACCTAAAGGAAAGGAAGAATTGTATATAGCCCATTTTTCATTTTAACATGATCTATCCTTACGGAGCTCACCACTAAAAGGCTATTTTCATGTATGATAGAATTAGGTTTTCTTATTGGTGGCGAGGTAACAGTTGGTGGCGAAGTAACAGTGGGAGTTTATCATTTGGATAGGAAGAAGATTCTGAGCTGGTGTCTCTTTGATTTTGCCAATTCCAGTTATTCCGCTGTCATTGCCTCTGTTATATTCCCGGTCTATTATGCCACAGTGATAGTGGGAGACTCCTCAGGTCTTGGTGACCTCTGGTGGGGAAGGGCTGTATCCTTGAGCATGTTTATTGTAGCCCTTATTTCACCCTTTATCGGAGGGATTGCGGACTATTCAGGTATGAGGAAGAGAATGCTCTTTCTCTCCGTCCTTATCTGCGCTATTACGGTAGCCGGTTTTTCTACCCTGAGGCCAGGAGATATCCTGAAGGGATTCGTACTTATAGTCATTGCCAATACGGCAATGGAGGCAGGTATGATCTTTTATAATTCCTTTCTTCCAATTATCTCCCCTCCCCAGTACATTGGCAGGGTCTCTTCCTGGGGATTCGGGATCGGCTATCTCGGCTCTATTCTTTCCCTGATGGCAGGCCTTTATCTTCTCAGAGGTGGAGATTATGAGGCTGTATGGATTTCCGTGTCGCTCTTCTTTCTTGTATTTTCTATACCCCTCTTCCTATATATGCCTCGCGATGAAAGAAAGGAGAGGTTTCTTCATTCAGCAAAAAAGGGTATGAGGTATATATTGAAGACCTTTAAAGACCTCTGGAGGAATAAGGGTTTGAGGATATTCCTGGTGGCATACTTTCTTTATACAGATGGGATTAATACGGTGATAAGCTTCTCTGGTATATATGCCACAGTCACATTGGGATTCAATCAGAAGGAGCTTATAATACTCTATATAATAGTCCAGTTCACTGCCTTAAGTGGTGCCTTTCTATTTGCTAAGGCAGTGGACTCCTGGGGTCCCAGGATTGTGATACTCCTCTCTCTCCTTTTATGGATGACAGTTTCTGGTTGTGCCTTTTTTATAAATTCCAAGTGGCAATTCTTTCTCATTGCCACACTGGCGGGGATTGGTCTTGGAACGATTCAGGCATCATCAAGGGCATACTTTTCATCCTTTATCCCTAAGGGTAATGAATCAGAATACTTTGGAGTCTACTCCATGGTTGGGAAGAGTTCTTCCATACTTGGGCCCTTCTTCTTTGGATTGCTTTCAAGCCTTACGGGAAGTCAGAGGTATGCTGTGCTGGCAGTAACGATATTCTTCCTCTCAGGATTTATCCTCATGCTGAGGAGAAAAGGATTGGTGGCGAGGTAAGAGTAGGTGGCGAGGTAACAGTTGATGGACCCTTATTCACGAACCCATGATATTAAGATGCGAAACTTCTTAATAATACCTTTCATAAGAATTTTAAATTTGACATCTGGTATAGATTTTGATATTTATGAAAGTAGCAATTAGATACATCAATCCTCACAAAAGGAGGTCTTTATGGGATCAAGGAGAGAGGAGAGCATTGCCGATCTTTTGAGGGAGAGAGGTGTTTCCAGAAGGGACTTCATAAGGTTCTGCACTGCCATGGCAGCAGCCCTGGCACTTCCTTCAAGTTTTGTTCCAAAGATTGCTGAGGCCCTTGAGAAAAAGAAGAGGCCCACTGTGGTATGGCTGGCATTTCAGGGCTGTACTGGAGATACGGAGTCCCTGCTCAGGGCATCGAGGCCCACTGTAGCAGAGATTGTCCTTGATCTCCTTTCACTGGATTACCATGAGACCATAATGGCACCTTCAGGAAAGATGGCGGAGAAATCCCTTATGGATGTGGTAAAGAATCTCAAAGGTCAGTATATAGCTATCGTGGAGGGTGCTATACCAACAAAGGATGATGGTGTATATTGCTGTATCGGTGGAAAGACTGCCCTCAGTATTGCAAGGGAGGTCTGCGGAAATGCCCTTGCAACAATTGCTGTGGGTTCCTGTGCCGCCTGGGGTGGAATACCATCGGCAAATCCAAACCCCACTGATGCAGTGGGTGTGAAAAAGGCTGTGCCAGGTGCAAAGGTGGTGAACCTTCCCGGGTGTCCCATGAATGTGGAGAACCTCACAGCCACAATCGTCCATTTCCTCACCTTTGGAACATTACCTGCCACGGATAGCAAGGGAAGGCCCTATTTTGCCCATGGTAAGAGGATTCATGACAACTGTGAAAGAAGGGCCCATTTTGATGCAGGTCAGTTTGTCCGTCAGTGGGGTGATGAAGGACACAGGCTTGGATGGTGCCTCTACGAGATGGGATGTAAAGGCCCTGAGGCCTATTTTAACTGTCCATCCATAAAGTGGAATGAAGGCACATCCTGGCCTGTTCAGGGTGGTCATGGCTGTATAGGATGTGCGGCAGAGCACAACTGGGATAAACTCTCACCATTCTATCAGAGACTGCCGAGGGTTCCAGGCTTTGGCATTGAATCCACTGCTGATAAGATTGGTGCAGGTATTGCTGTGGCAACAGGAGCTGCTATTGCTGTCCATGCAGTGCTTAAGGCAGTTAAGGGCAATAAAGGAGAATAATCTATAAAAAGGAGGTATGCCTATGGCAAGGATAGCAATTGACCCTGTTACAAGGATTGAGGGACACCTCAGGATTGAGGCAAGGATTGAAGGAGGAAGGGTTGTTGATGCCTGGTCTTCAAGCACCATGTTCAGGGGGATAGAGATTATCCTCAAAGGCAGGGATCCGAGAGAGGCCTGGCTATTTACTCAGCGAATATGAGGTGTCTGAACAACGGTTCATGCAACCGCCTCGGTGAGAGCGGTCGAAAATGCCCTCGGAATAACCATACCTGATAATGCAAGGATTATCAGGAATCTTATTTCTGGGATTCAGTATGTACAGGATCATGTAATCCACTTTTACCACCTCCACGCCCTTGACTGGGTTGATATAGTAAGTGCCCTGAAGGCAGATCCTGTCAAGACCTCACAGCTTGCCCAGTCCATATCAGACTGGCCGAAGTCATCGGCAGATTACTTTAAGGGTGTTCAGCAGAAGCTTAAGGCATTTGTGGAATCAGGACAGCTCGGCATATTCGGAAATGCCTACTGGGGCCATCCTGCATATAAACTTCCTCCAGAGGCAAATCTCATGGCAGTAGCCCACTATCTTGAGGCACTGGACTGGCAGAGGGATGTTATCAGGATGCAGGCACTCCTTGGTGGAAAGAATCCCCATGCCCAGACCTATCTTGTGGGAGGTATGTCTATTCCTGTTGATCCAAACAGCCAGAATGCCCTCAATGCTGGGAGCATTGCCTTTATGCATGGGCTTGCCAAGAAGGCCCTTGATTTTGTGGAGAAGGTTTATATTCCTGATCTGCTCGCTATTGCATCCTTTTACAAGGAGTGGGCAAATTACGGCGGTGGTGTGGGTAATTACCTTTCCTATGGACAGTTCCCCCTTGACAATGAGAGTAACACAGCCAATACCTACTTCCCGAGGGGAATTATAAAGAACAGGGATCTCTCAAAGGTCCATCCCGTTGACCACACAAAGATCACCGAGTATGTAACCCATTCATGGTATGAATATCCTGATGGTGATGGCAAGTCAAGACATCCCTGGGATGGAGAGACCATTCCCAAGTACACAGGACCAAAGCCACCCTATGAATTCCTGAATACTGATGGAAAATACAGCTGGCTCAAGGCACCAAGGTATGATGAGATGCCTATGGAGGTGGGTCCTCTTGCCAGGATGCTCGTTGCCTATGCCTCTGGTCACAAACGGGTCAGGGAAGTGATAGATAGTGTATTAAAACACCTCGGCGTTGGGCCATCAGCACTCTTCTCCACACTCGGAAGGGTGGCCGCAAGGGGTGTTGAGACACTTATTACAGCAGAGATGCTTCCTGTCTGGATAGATGAGCTTGCCGAGAATATGAAGAAGGGAGATCTGAAGATCCATAATGGAGAGAAATGGGATCCTTCCACATGGCCAAGAGAGGCGCAGGGATATGGATTCTATGAGGCCCCAAGGGGAGCCCTTGGGCATTGGGTGAAGATAAAGGACGGAGAGATTGTGAATTATCAGTGCGTGGTGCCCAGCACATGGAATGGTTCACCCAGAGATGCAAAGGGCCAGAGAGGGCCTTATGAGGCTGCACTGATTGGAACACCTGTTCATGATCCTGAAAGGCCTGTGGAGATACTGAGGACCATCCATTCCTTTGATCCCTGCATGGCCTGTGCAGTCCATGTGGTGGATGCAAAGGGGAGGGAGATTACGAGAATAAGGATTGTCTAAACCTTTTGGTGACAACAGGAAGGGGGACTTCTGTCCCCCCTTTACTGTTACTTCGCCACATAGAATTAGGAGGTAAAGAATGCTTAAGAGGGAATATGTATGGGAATTTCCTGTAAGGCTTACCCACTGGATAAATGTCCTTTCCATAGTTATGCTTTCGGTTACGGGCTATTACATAGGAAACCCTTTTATCCATGCCTATAGCTCCGACCAGTATATAATGGGATGGATGAGATTTCTTCATTTCAGCTTTGGCTATCTCTTTACATTCAGCTTTGTCCTGAGGATATACTGGGGTTTTGCTGGGAATGCCTATGCAAGCTGGAGGGTCTTCAATCCCTTCTCCTCTGAGAAGATAAAGGATCTCATGGAGATTACAAGATTTTATCTCCTCTTAAGAAGGGATGTGCCACCTGCCCTCAAGAAGGCAGGCCACACAGCCTGTGCAACCTATGTATACCTTGCCCTCTTTATACTCTTCCTAATCCAGATATTAACTGGCTTTGCCCTTTATTCCCAGAGCCATGTGGGATTCTTCTGGAAAGTTGCAGGGGGATGGTTGCTTTACTTCTTTGTTGATAACACATTGAGGCTTTACCATCATCTTATCATGTGGCTTATTATTGCCTTTGCCCTTGCCCATGTATATATAAGCTGGTTTGTGGAGCGTGCTGAAAGAAACGGTCTTATAAGTTCTATGTTCAGTGGATACAAGGTAATTGAGGATTGAGGTCTTCTACACTTCTCATTGGCATAGGCAATATATTGCTCGGTGACGATGGGATTGGTGTCCACACAGTAAGGGAGATAGAGAGGAGATACCTCTTCGATCCAGAGATAGATATTATTGATGGAGGGACAAAGGGACTGGACCTTTTGCCCTTCCTTGAAGGGAGGGGTAAGGTCCTTATAGTTGATGCCCTTGATTCAGGAATGCCCCCGGGCCATATATCCATCCTCAGAAATAAAGAGATACCAACAGTTCTTCAAGCAAAGCTCTCTGTTCATCATATAGGACTTGGAGAGGTCCTCCTTGCCTTAGAGATGCTCGATAAATTGCCCGAGGAGATAACCCTCGTGGGTATACAGCCTGCACGGATTACTACTGGTCTGGATATCTCTTATGAGGTGGGTTCACGGATGGAGGATCTGATAAAATCCATTATTGATAAACTTAGTGAATGGGGCATAAAATGTATAAAGAGGGTGTGAGTCTATGTGTCTTGCTATCCCGTCAAGAATAATAAGCAAGGACGAGATGATGGCCGTGGTTGATTCCCACGGGACGAGGCTGAAGGTGAGCCTTCTTCTCCTTCCAGAAGAGGTGGAGGTGGGAGATTATGTCCTTGTCCATGCAGGATTTGCCATACAGAAGGTGGATAAAGAGGCAGCAGATACTGCCCTGAGATTTATTGAGGAGATCTACCAACAGCTTACCTCGCCACCAACACAGAGTGAGGAATAATCTATCTCCTGCCGAAGATGGCCGTCCCGATCCTTACCATTGTAGCCCCCTCCTCTATAGCAACCTCAAAGTCCCCTGACATCCCCATGGATAATTCCTTCAGATTAAATCCCATGGAATTTGCCTCCTCAAAAAGGTCTTTCAGCCTCCTGAAATAGGGTCTTGCCTCCTCAGGGTCTTCAGAAAAAGGTGGTATGGTCATGAGGCCATTCACACGGATATTCTTAAGGGCCTGACATTCTCTGAGGAGTATAAAGAGTTCCTCAGGCGGGATTCCGTGCTTTGTCTCTTCATGAGATAGTTTTACCTCTATAAGGATATCCTGTATCTTTCCTATCTTTTCAGCCTCCTTATTTATCTCGAGGGCAAGTTCAAGGGAATCGACAGAATGGATGAGATCAAAGAGCCTTACTGCATATTTTACCTTGTTTCTCTGAAGGGATCCTATCATGTGCCAGGATAGTCTTATATCAGGAGATTTCTCCTTCACCTCAGGGATCTTCTGCCTTGCCTCTTGAACCCTGTTTTCTCCAAAGACCCTGAGGCCTGCCTCTATTGCCTCGATTATCCTTTCTGCTGGAACCGTCTTTGTTACTGCTACAAGCAACACCTCCTCAGGGCCCCTGCCAGCCCTCATGGCAGAGTGGGAGATCCTCCTGAGGACTGATGAGATATTCTCAATAAGGTTCATTCATTATTTTATAAAATCCCAGGGAAGGATCTCATCATTATCCTTTTCCCTGAAGATATAAAAATCAGGATCTATCCCTGCATCTTTTGAGGCCTTCTTCCAGTTAGTCTCATAAAGCATATGCTCAAGAACCTTTGAGACCCTTCTTGAGCCCTGGGAGAAGAGGCCCTGCATGTAGGCATACTTTGGAAGTTCGTGAAGGACCCTTGTTTCTGGGATACCCTTTAGCCCTCTTTTTATGATAGTCAGTCTTTTCTTTACTGTCTCTGGATCTGCCATGGAAGAACGCTCGAACACTGTGTGTGCCTTTGGCACAAAGATACTTATACTGAGGGATATAGAACCCCTATGAGATAGGGACCTGATCTTCTTTACAAGTTCTACAATGGCATGGACATCCTCATCCATCTCTCCTGGAAGACCTATCATGAAATAGAGCCTGAGATTCTCAATGCCCTCTCTGAATAGGAGGTCTGAGGTATTGATTATCTCTTCCTCTATTATCTTTTTGTTAATCAATCTCCTCAATCTCTCAGAACCAGCCTCTGGTGCGATGGATACAGTCTTTTTATTCTTCAGGAGTTCTATTATCTCGGCACTCTTTGGAGAGGCCCTGAGGGAGGTTAAGGATAGCTCTGCTCCTTCACTGTTACCTCGCCACCAAAGGAGTAACTCCTTTATATATTTATAATCCGTAAGGGATGAACCTATGATGCCGAATCTTTTTGCCTGGCTCGTTCTCATCTCCTCAAGGACTGTCTCAAGGGATTTAATCCTGAGGGGCGTAAAATTTCCTGTCAGACAGAAATGGCACTTCCAGGGACATCCTCTCATCACCTCGATGAGGTGCATCTCCGAGAACTCTGTATCAGGTGTGAGTATGGAGAATCGGACACCCCTGTTCAGGTCTTCTAAGGACGCCCTTGTTAAACCTTCTGGAAATCCTGAAAGGGGGATTCTATCCTTTATCCTTCCATCATCGCCATACCTGACCTCATACATGGAGGGGATATAAAATCCAGTCTTCTTTGAGAGGATCCTTAAGAGCCTTTTACGGATCTCTTTATCCCTTGGAAGGGGAGGACCGAATTCCCTCAGGACATCTAAAAAATCCTCTAAGAGTACCTCTCCGTCACCGAGCATAATAATATCAAAGAAATCGGCTACAGGCTCAGGATTTGCTGTAAGGCTTACACCTCCACCCACAACGATGGGAAATCTTTCATCCCTTTCAGAGTTTCTTAAGGGTATGCGGCTCAGCTCAAGGATCCTCAGGATATTGGGATAATCATTCTCAAAGGATACACTGAAGGCAAGGATATCAAACTCCTGAAGTGGTCTCATGGATTCATAGGAGAAGAGGGGAGTTCCTTTCAAGGTTATCTCTTTTAATTCTTCCTCATCAGGCATGAAGGCCCTTTCACAGAGTATCTCCTTTTTAGAATTCAGTAATCCGTATATCCCCTGAAAGCCCAGATTTGACATTCCCACATAATAGGTGTTCGGATAGATAAGGCATAGGGAAAACCTTCCACCGGGATCTTTAATTACAGTGCCCCTCTCCCTTGAGAGCCTCCTTTTTATCCTTTCACGAAAAGTCATCCCTGTTTCTGGTTGAGAAGCACCGCTGGATGGCTCCTGTTACCTCGCCACCAGATCAGGATCCTTATCAAAGAAGGGCTTCAGCCTTTTATAGGTATCCTTGAGGTGTTCAGGTATAACCCTTGTTTCATCAAATACAGCCATAAAACTGGTATCCCCTGCCCATCGTGGGACTATCTGGATATGGAGGTGGGCCTCTATACCTGCACCAGCTATCTTTCCAAGATTTATTCCTACATTAAAACCATCCGGCCTGAAGGCCTGCCTGAGGCACTGGATTGAGAACCTTGTGAGTTTGAATAATTCCAGCATCGTCTCATCATCAAGATCCTCCAGATCTGGCACATGTCTGAAGGGTACAACCATCAGATGACCGTTATTGTAGGGATATCTGTTCATTATCACATAAGAAACCTTTCCTCTCATAAGGATGTAATTCTTCTCGTCATCGCCTTCCTCTGGCATACTGCAGAATATACAACCCTCAGGTTTTTTCGAAAGTATATATTCCATTCTCCAGGGTGCCCATAAGACCTTCATAAATCTCCTCCTATCCTTTTAATCTATCCTTCAGCAATCTCAGGGCAAGCTGTGCATCCTGCCATGTGAGGATCTTATCCTTTGGGTTTCTTAAAAGATAGGCAGGATGGAATGTGGGCACAACAGGAATCCCTTTATAATAAAATACCTTACCCCTGAGGTGAGTTATTCTCTCCTTCTTCTCAAGGACTGCCTTAGTGGCAACACTTCCAAGGGTGATGATTACAGAGGGATTTATTATCTCAATCTGCCTCTTGAGAAAGGGAAGACAGCTCCTTATCTCTTCATCAAGGGGCTGTCTGTTTTCAGGTGGTCTGCATTTGACCACATTGGCAATATAGAGTTCATTCCTCTTAAATCCCATTTTATTAATAAGCCTGTCAAGAAGTCTTCCTGCATCACCCACAAAGGGTCTTCCCTGTCTGTCCTCTTCAGCCCCGGGCGCCTCTCCAATAAACATGAGATGGGCCTCAGGATTTCCTTCTCCAAATACAATAGAGGTCCTGTTCCTTGAAAGTCTACAGCGTCTGCAGTCTCCTATCTCATCTCTCAGTTTTATAAGATGCATTCCTTTTGGGGTGAGTAAATTTAGATCTATGGCAGGTATATGAGTGAAGCCGAGTTTTTCTATAAACTCTATACCCTTTAAAAGGGAGCTCACCAGCTCTTTCATCTCTCTATTCCTGGGTATCCACCCCAGCCCAGTTTTGTTCTTAATATCTCAAAATAGTTTCTCTCTGGGGGTATAACGAGTGATGTCTTAAAGCTTGCCTTTGTAATTACAACCCTGTCATTTCTCTTCAGTGGGATTCCGATCTGACCGTCGAGGGTAAGATAGACATCCTGACTTTCTGATTTTAATCTCACCTCAACCCGTGAGGTGCCTGGAATGACAATGGGTCTGTTCGTCAGGGTATGGGGGCAGATGGGTGTAAGGACCATGCACTCAAGGGATGGATATAAAATAGGACCACCTGCTGAAAGGTTATAGGCAGTAGAGCCCGTTGGACTTGAGACTATCAGTCCATCGGCCTTAAAAAGGGTTACAAGGTTTGAGTCAATGAAGGTCTCAAGGTCAATTATCCTTGCAAGGGCCCCTTTATTTATGACCACATCATTAAGGAGATGATGAACTGCTATGCTTTCTTCGTCCCTTATAAGTTCTGCCCTGAGCATGAGCCTCTTCTCTAAGGAGAATTCCCCATCTATAATCCTTCTGAGGGCCTCCTTTAACTCATACCTTGAGACCTCTGTAAGGAATCCCAGTGTGCCAAGATTTACTCCCAGTATGGGGACTTCCTTTTCAGCAACGAGTCTTGCCACACTCAGGAGTGTTCCATCTCCTCCCAGCACTATTATCAGGTCTGACCTCCCAGGGATCTCCTCCTTTGGTAATCCTTTAAGCCCGATCTTTTTGCCTGTTTCGTCATCAAGAAATACCTCAATCCCTGAGGATTCGAGAAGCCCCAGGATCTCCTTCAGTATCTCAATGGGTTCAGGTCTCTTCTGTTTGGATATTATCCCAATCCTCTTGATTGATGCCTTCAATGGATATCTCTCTTTCATTCTTATCCTTTATTTTAATATGGACCTTTATGGCACCTGATGGTGCCTCTGGAAGCCTTTCTGCCCATTCTATGGCTGTGATGCCCCTTCCTATATAATCCCATATCCATTCTTCTTCTTCAACATCTTTTAATCTATAAAGGTCGAGATGATTAAAAGGAGGTTCTGTCCTGTACTGCTGGGCAAGGACAAAACTGGCACTTCCGATATCCCTTTCAGGGATGCCGAGGCTCGTCCCAATTCCTTTAATAAGAAGGGTCTTACCTGCCCCAAGCTCTCCATAGATACAGAGCACTGCCTCTGACCTTCTCTTCAGGAGCATGCCGAGTCTTTTCCCAGCCTCAAAGGTATCCCTTTCAGACCTTGAAATGAGTGTGACAACTCTTGCCTTGCCACTAAGCACTGTTACCTCGCCACTGAACTGTTACCTCGCCACTAAGGCTGACATTTTAAGGTATTCTACAAAAAAGTCCCTGTTAAGTAAAGGAGCCTGGCCCTCTTTCCTGATTCCTCAGCCTATTTAACGGCGGGTTTCTTTTTGGTGGCGAGGTAACAGTCAGGGGTTCTAAAGCTGGATCTTAGATTTTAAAGCATAAGATTAAAATTTACCAAAAAAATACTTGACAAGCCTCTTAAATTTTGATAAAGATAAATTATGCCATTGAGATTGGGTCTGGGCAAGAGGCGGGTCCTTGGTCTGGACATAGGTTCAAGTCTTATTAAGGCTGTTGAGCTTAGAGAGCACAAGACAGGCTATGAGCTCCAGCTATTTGATTCCTATCCAGTCCCTCATGATGTAATAGTTGAGGGTGCAATTATGGATTCTATCAGACTCTCGGAGACGATCAGGGAATTCTTTGAGAAGAGGAAGATAAAGACTAAGGATGTGGCCATCGCAATGGCAGGCCATTCTGCAGTAATGGTAAAGAGGATATCCCTTCCTGAGATGACAGAAGAGGAGCTGAGTGAATCCATCAGATTTGAGGCAGAGCAGTATATTCCCTTCCCGATTGATGAGGTTAATATAGACTTTCAGATACTTGGGCCAAGACCAGAGCCAGGGCAGATGGATGTGATTATTGTGGCAGCAAAAAAGGATGTGATGAATGAATATATAGGGGTTCTTAAGGAGTCGGGTCTGAACCCCGTTGTTGTGGATGTGGCAGCCTTTGCCCTGAGCAATATGTATGAGCTAAATTATGAGATTGAACCGGGCAGGGTCATTGCCCTCTTTAATATTGGTGCAAGTACTATGAATATGTGTGTGACTGTAGGGGGGTTACCTGTCTTTGCAAGGGATAGCTCATTGGGTAGCAATGTGATTACAGAGGCCCTGCAGAGGGAATTCAATCTAAGTTATGAGGATGCCGAACTCCTCAAAAGGGGTAAAGAGGTTCAGTCAATAACTCCTAAGGAGGCAGAACCTGTTATAATGAGCGCAGCAGAAGAGATATTTTCAGAGGTCTCAAAGTCAATAGAATATTACATAACCCAGCGTGGTGAGCAGGTCCAGGAGATAATCCTCAGTGGAGGAGCCACCCTTTTAAAGGATTTCAGCCAAGCCCTTTCTGACAGGACAGGTCTTGAGGTGAGGGTAGCAGAGCCTTTCAGAAATATAAGGATACCAAAAAGGTTTGATCCCCTCTTGATAGAAGAGGCTGGAGCCTTTGGTGCTGTTGCTGTGGGACTTGCCATCAGGAGGCCTGGTGACAGATGATAAGAATAAACCTCTTGCCAACAGTCAGAAAGAAGAGACCGAAGCCCCTTCCGGGCTTTCTTGTCACAGGAGTGCTCCTGAGCATCTTTGTTATTATAGGTGTGGCTTATGGGATCTTTTATCTGAAATCAAGGATATCAAGCCTTGAGGCAGAAAAGAAGAACAACGAAAGGGAGATAGCGGAGCTTAACAAGAAACTGAAGGATGTGGAGAACTTTGAAAAGCTCAATCAGTCTTATAAACAGAGAAAGGAGATAATCGAAAAACTCAGGAGAGACCAGTCCTTTCCAGTGAGGCTTCTGAATGAGATAGCAAGACACCTTCCCCCGGGGGTCTGGCTCACAAATCTCACCTGTAGTGGTACTGTCTCTCTGGAGGGCTATGGCTACACCAATGACGATGTGGTCAGTTATGTGGATAATCTTAAAAGGTCAGAGCTTTTCACTGATGTCTATCTGCACGAGACAAAACTGAGCACTATTGAAAAGATTTCAGTCTATCAATTTAAGATATCCTTTAAGGTGAAGGGATAAGATGGCAAAAAGGATTGATCTCAATGCACTGCCTAAACCAGCAAGGCTTGGTATAATGTTTGGCCTCCCCTTCCTGATTGCCTCAGTCTCATTCTTTCTCCTTATAAATCCAAAGTTGAAGGTTATAAATAAACTTGAGGCCGAGATTAACAAGCAGAGGACAGAGATAGCTGACAAGAAGGCAAAGGCAGAAAGACTGGATCTTTTGATAAAAGAGAATGAACTTCTTAAAAAGAGGCTCGCAGAGCTCCTTGAACAGCTTCCTGAGGAGAAAGAGGTCTCCAGTCTTCTGAGGGAGGTCTCCCTGTTTGGACAGAACTCAGGCCTTGAGATTACCCTATGGAAGCCTTTTGAGAAGAAGGTCCATACCAGTAACATAGTCTATGAGATCCCTGTTTCTATTGAGGCAACAGGGAGTTTTAATAATTTCGGGAGCTTCCTTGAGAGGATCGCCCTTATGAAGAGGATAGTTAATATTCCTGACATAAAGATGAGTTTTCAGAAGCAGAAGGAGGATACTGCTGAGTTAAAGATCGCCTTTCATGTGGTGACCTACTCCGCCATACCAGAGTCAGAGGCCCAGCAGGCAGGAGCTCAAAGACCAGGGGTGAAGAGATGAGGATAGTGGCAATCCTTATAGGTTGTCTGCTCGCCCTCTCAAGCATCCCCTCCTGCAAAAAGGAGGCACCGCAGGCACCTCTTCCAAAGGCACAGAAGATCCAGAAGGAAGAGGTTAAACTGGAGGAGAAGGTGGAGGAAGAGGTGGTTGCCTTCATACCTCCATCAAGGGATCCCTTCTCATCCCCTGTGCTTGAGGCAAAACAGGCTGAGGCAAAGAGACCAAAGGGATTGCACCCCTTAGAGAGCTATTCTATTGATGAATTCAGGCTGATCGCAACTGTATGGAACAGGGCAGAGAGATATGCAATGGTGGTCTTGCCTGATGGAAAGTCCTATACAATAAAAGAGGGCATGACGGTGGGCATCCATAATGGAAAGGTAGTGAAGATCGAGCCAAGTAGTGTCCATATCAGGGAGTTTGTAAAGGATTACAGAGGAGTTGTTAAACCCAGGGATTATACCCTAAAACTCCGGGAGGATGAATAGATGAATAGAGGACTCACCATCATTCTGGTCTTCTCGATTCTCTTACTTTTCACGGGTGGGTGTGCTCCCAGAGAGAAGGCGGAATTTATCTCACCATATCTACAGCTTGCAGAACAAGGAGGCTATGCGGAACCACAAGAAGAACAACCAGCCATTACCTCACTCACAATAGAGGACTACAGCCTTTCTGTCGAGGTGAGCAGACCCTTTACCTACACCATCTACAGGTCAGGTGATGACCCCTTCAAGGTAATAGCAGAGTTTTATAATGTCCTTCCAGGCATCCTTCAACCCTTAGAAAAGATACCCTCTCATAAGGAGGGTATCAGAGAGATATTGCCTATGATGGACCCAAAGGGATTGAGGCTTGAGATATCCCTTCAGGCACCTCTGAAAGAAGAGGTAGAATTAAAGGATAATCTACTCATTGTCCG
>CAMTWD010000069.1:0-12658 GCA_947085365.1 uncultured Nitrospirota bacterium
ACAAAGACTCTGGACAAGGTCATAAGGCGTGAGATGAGGCTTGATGAAGGAGATATATTTAACAGCAAACTTCTCCGAAGGAGCTACGAGAGGATAAATAACCTTCAGTTTTTTGAGTCTGTAGAGCTTGTGCCAAAACCCCGTGCAGAGGAAAAGGAGGTAGACATAGATATAAAGGTGAAGGAAAGGCCTACAGGTATGCTCACTCTGGGAGGTGGTTACAGTTCCATAGACAGATGGATGGCAATGGTGGATGTTACACAGGGCAACCTTGGTGGAAGGGGTCAGTATCTAAAACTCAAGGGTGAGTTTGGCGGAAGGAGAACCCTCTATGAGCTATCCTACAGGGACCCATGGTTTCTTGATAAACCCCTCTCATTCGGTCTGAGTATCTATAAGTCTTCAAGAAGATATCCCCTTTACGACAGGGAGGCTACGGGTTTTGAGGTCTCCTTTGGAAAGAATCTCTCTGAATACTGGGGTGGGAGCATCACCTATAACCTCGAGACCGTCACCATAGAGGATGTTGATGCAGGGGCCTCCCAGTTTATACAGAATCAGAAAGGCAAAAGGGTTACAAGCAGTATAAGTCCCACCATTGCAAGGGACTCAAGGGACAACTTCCTTGATCCCTCAAGGGGTTCAAGGAATGCCCTTTATTTAACTATTGCAGGCTTAGGAGGGACAAATGGGTTCATAAGGTCAGTCTTTGATTCTGCCTGGTTCTTTCCATGGGGAAGAACAACCTTTTCAGTAAGGGGCAGGATAGGTTATGCCACTGGGGCCTTCGGAAGGGAGCTTCCAGTGTATGAGAGGTTTTATGTGGGAGGTCTTTATACAGTGAGGGGGCTTGGTTATGGAGAGGCAGGACCTGTTAATGAGAATAATGAGCCTATTGGAGGAACAAAGAAGCTTATCTTTAATCTTGAATACATCTTTCCCCTTGTTGAAGAGGCAAGGCTGAAAGGGGTATTATTCTTTGACGCAGGAAAGGCCTTTGAAGAGTCAGAACCAATGGACAGCTTAAGAAGGACAGCAGGATTTGGGATAAGGTGGATCTCACCTGTTGGTCCTATAAGGCTTGAGTATGGAATAAACCTTGATCCCAAACCCTACGAGAGAAAGGGAAGGTTAGAATTCTCCTTTGGAACATTCTTTTGAGAGGTGGTTATAAAGACCTTCAGCCCATCGGGTGCAAGATAAGAGTGGGGTGCCCTAATCAGTAGTATGACTACTGAAATCAATCAGAAAAAGGAGGATATAGGTATGTTTAAAGGATGGATATTGAAACCCTTTCTGGCCTTGGTGGTATTGTCTCTCTTTTTGATAATCACAGAAAGGAATGGAAATGCCCAAGTGAAGATAGGTTATGTTGACCTTTCAAAGGCCCTTAATGAGTCAAAGGCAGGCAAGGATGCAAAGGCAGAGCTTGAGGGCCTGATCAAACAGAGGCAGTCCCAGATAGATGAATTAGAAAAGAAGATAAATGCCAAGAGGGCTGAGTTTGAAAGACAGGCACCAGCCCTCAGTGATCAGGCAAAGGCAGAGAAACAATCAGAGATAGAAAGGGCCATCATGGATTATCAGAGGCTTGTTCAGGAGGCACAGGCAGAGGTGGAAAAGAGACAAAGGGAACTTACAGCAGGGATAATAAAGGATCTTAAGGAGATCATTGGAGAGATCGGGAAGAAGGAGGGTTATACCATCATCCTTGAATCCTCTGATGGACTCATCCTCTATTCCAAGGAAGGTCTTGATCTAACTGAGAGGGTGATAAAGATCTATAATGAGAGGCGGAAGAAATAGGTGGCGAATAAGGCGAGATGAAGCTTAAAGATCTGGCATCCTATTTAAAAGGTGAATTAAGGGGAGACCCTGAGCTTGATATAAAAGGGGTTGAGGGTCTCTCTGATGCAAAGGAAGGAGATATCACCTTCTTGAGGACGGAGAAGATTCCTCAGGGTGTAGAGATAAAGGCAGGGGCAATCCTCGTGAAGGAGTTTATCGATAATCTGAAGATTGCCCAGATAAAGGTGAGAAATCCTCAGTATGCCTTTGCAAGGCTCCTTGAATTGTTTTATCTGAAAAGGCCTGAACCGAGGGGCGTAAGCAAGGAGGCCTTTATTGAAGAAGGTGCTGTCATAGAAAAGGATGTAACAATCTCTCCCTTTGCCTATGTATCCAGTGGTGCAAGGATAGGTGCAAGGACATTCATCGGGCCACATGTATTCATTGGAGAAGATACAACAATTGGAGAAGACTGCCTCATCTATCCCAATGTGACGATCAGGGAGAGGGTAATCCTCGGAAACAGGGTTATCGTCCATTCAGGAGCTGTTATAGGGTCTGACGGATTTGGCTATGTCTTTGAGGAAGGAAGACATTACAAGATACCTCAAGTGGGAGGCGTTATTATTGAGGATGATGTGGAGATTGGGGCAAATGTCACTATAGACAGGGCAACAAAGGGAAATACAATTATTAGGAAAGGCACAAAGATAGATAATCTTGTGCAGATTGCCCATAATGTAAAGATAGGTGCCCATAGTATAATAATTGCCCAGACAGGCATAGCAGGAAGTTCAGAGATTGGCAATGGTGTGATCCTTGCAGGACAGGTTGGGGTGGCAGATCACATAAAGATAGGAGATGGCGTAAGAATCGGTGCAAAATCAGGGATAATGGAAGACCTCTCTGAGGGTGACTACTTTGGCATTCCTGCCATACCGAGCAGGGAATGGTTCAGGCTTTATGCCCTTTACAAGAGATTGCCAGAGCTCTTCAAGAAGATAAAGTCCTTAGAGCAGGAGATAGAAAGACTTAAAAAGGAGGAGGCAAGTCATGATTGATATCAAGGAGATTCAATCCATTCTGCCTCACAGATATCCCTTTCTACTTGTCGACAGGGTATTAGAGATTGAGCCGAATGTAAGGATTACAGCTATCAAGAATGTTACGATGAATGAGCCCTTCTTTGTGGGACATTTTCCCGGAAATCCTGTGATGCCAGGGGTCCTGATTATTGAGGCAATGGCACAGGCTGGAGGAGTCCTTGCCTTTAAGTCAGGCATGCAGGGAAGGAATGTCTATTTCCTCACCATTGAAAAGGCAAAGTTCAGAAAACCTGTTACACCAGGAGATCAGCTCAGGTTGGAGGTGAAGATCACCCATAGAAGGGGCCCTGTCTGGAAATTTTCAGGAGAGGCCTATGTGGGTGATAAACTGGCAGCAGAGGCTGAGTTTTCTGCAATGGTGACAGACAGGGAACTCTAAGAGGTGGCGAGGTAACAGTTATGCCAGAGATACATCCCTCAGCCATGGTATCAGAGGAGGCAGTTCTTGAAGAAGGTGTCTTTATCGGTCCCTTCTGCATAATCAATGGGCCTGTCCGTATAGGGGCCAATACGAGGCTCCTCAGTCATGTGGTTATTGATGGAAGGGTGGAGATCGGGCCTGGATGTACCATCTATCCCTTCACAACAATCGGTCTTCCCCCACAGGACCTGAAATATAAAGGTGAGGAGACAGGTGTAAGGATCGGGAAGAACAATATAATCCGTGAGGGTGTTACGATCCACAGGGCCTCTGTTGGTGGAGATGGCTGGACAGAGATAGGAGACAACAACTTTATTATGGCCTATGTTCATATTGCCCATGACTGTAAGATTGGCAGTAATATAATTATGGCAAATGTAGCAACCCTTGCAGGTCATGTAAAGGTCTATGACTATGCAGTTATTGGTGGGCTTGTAGCAGTTCACCAGTTCACGAGGATCGGGGCCTATGCAATGGTTGGTGGATTCAGTGGTGTGGCACAGGACATCCCACCTTACATGCTTGCCTCTGGTGCAAGGGCAGAACTCCACGGTCTCAATACCGTGGGGCTTAAGAGGCATGGATTTTCTGATGAGACCATCTCAGAGTTAAAAAAGGCCTACAAGATTCTATTTAGAGAAAGACTCACCCTCAGTGATGCTATAAAAAAGGTTCTTGAGACCCTGCCATATACGGAGGAGATTAAGACCCTCATAGAGTTTATTAAAGAGAATAAGAGAGGAATCTGCAGATAAGCCTGATGCGGGCGAGGTAACAGTAATGAGGGTTGGGATCATTGCAGGAATGGGAGGGCTTCCCCTATTAATTGCAGAGGAGATAAAGAAGACCGGCAGGGAGGTCTTTACCGTTGCCCTTAAGGAGCTTGCCTCTCAGGATATAGAGGAATACTCTGACGATATCAGGTGGATAAGTGTGGGAAGACTCGGGGCCATAATAGATGCCCTTAAAAAGGCGAATGTGCACGAAGCAGTTATGGCTGGAAAGGCACCAAAGGAGCTCCTATATAAAAGTAGCATTATACCTGACACAAGGGCGATAAGACTCCTTATGGGCCTTAAGGACAGAAGGGATGACACGATAATGCTTGCCATTGTGAAGGAGCTGGAAAGGGAAGGTATAAGGATATTAAAAATAACAGATCTTGCAGGAGACCTTCTCGTGAGCCCTGGGGTCCTTACAAAGAAGAAGCCTTCAAGGTCAGAGATGGAGGATGTGGAGTTTGGGTACAGGATTGCAAAGGAGATTGGCAGGCTCGACATAGGCCAGACAGTTGTGGTGAAGCAAAAGGCAGTAATGGCTGTGGAGGCAATAGAGGGCACGGACAGGGCAATAAAGAGGGGTGGTAGGTTTGCAGGGGAAGGTGCTGTTGTTGTGAAGGTGAGCAAGCCACAGCAGGACCTCAGATTCGATGTGCCTGTGGCAGGGCCTGAAACAATAAGATCCATGAAGGAATCAGGTTGCTCTGTTTTATGTCTTGAGGCAGGGGCATGCCTCCTTCTTCACAGAGAAGAGGCTGTAGAAGAGGCGGATAAGGCAGGAATAGTTATTCTTGGTTGGAGACCCGATTAATATCTACACCCTAAGGTGGCGAAGTAACAGTGCTCAGCTCCACCACCTCAAGGGGGATCTCACCATCAGAGGGCTGGCTGAGGATGGTATTTAATCGTGCATGCGGGAAGTTCATGGGCACAAAGACCACTCCTTCTGGAACCTCATCAGTAACCCTTGTCTTTAAAAAGATAGAGCCCTTCTTTGTGTTTACCTTTACAAAGGTGTCATCCTTAATCTGGAGCCTCTTTGCATCCTCCTCATTTATTGTAAGCACTGCATCAGCCACTGCTGAGCCGAGGTTTTTGGATAGATAGGAGAGAACCCCTGAATGCTGAAGGATATTCCCTGTGAGTAAATAGAATTCCTCTGGCCTCTGCCGAAGGACTGCTGGTCTGAACTCAGCCCCTCTAAGGTTTGGCTCAACCCTCTCATCTTTAATCCATCTTCCCTCACATGTTACTTCCGCCACTGATCTTAAACTATATCCCTCTGCCTTAAGTATGCTTCTGAATTCCTCCCTTATGGATTCCAGATCCTTCCCTATCTCAAATCCCATTACCCTGGCAAGGTTTCTGAGTATCTTCCAGTCAGGAATGGCATCTCCCTGATCAGGAAGGAGCTTTGTTATCCTCTGTTCGATTCCTGTCATCCCGATAAATGTTCCATCCTTCTCTGCCCAGGCAGAGGCCGGCAGAACCACATGAGCAAGTTTTGCAGTCTCTGTGAGGACTATATCCTGGACGATGAGGAGGTCAAGGCCTTTTAGAGTCCTTTCAATGGTGACCCCGTCCGGAAAGACTGTAACAGGGTCTTCTCCCATTATGTAAAGGGCCTTTAGCCTCTGGGTATAAAGCATCTCCCTGAGGGTATATCCACCTTTTAATGGTCTTACCTTTGCAAGCCACAGACCAAGGGTATTGGAGAATTCTGCAGGTATCTGAAGGGAATCAGGTCCATCTCCTAAAATCATGAGGAGGTTTGATGCAGCCACAAAGAGGTCTTTTGCCTTGTGATTCTCTGATGCACCAGAGGTAAGGAGAAAGAGTCTCTTGGGTGTTGTTGTAATGAGTCTTGCTACCTCCTCAATATCTCTCTCCTGGAGGCCCGTTATCTCTGAGGTATATCTCAGGTCATACCTTTTGAGTCCTTCTGTCCATTCATTGAAACCTCTGAGCTTGGTTGCAAGGTCTCTGTCATAGAGGCCATTGTCGATGATAAACCTGGCGATACCATTCAAAAGGACCACACCCGTACCAGGTCTCAGTCTCAGCCAGCGTGAGCTATGCCTTGTCAGCTTTGTCTGTCTTGAATCAGCAACTATTAACAGACTTCCCCTCTTTTTTGCCTGTAGGAAGTTCAATCCCCAGACAGGATGGGTGGCTGTCACCTCTGATTCAATAACAAAGAGGAGGTCTCTTTCAAGGGGTTTAGTCCAGTCCACTGGTGCATATTCAATGCCAAAGGACTCCTTCAATGCCTCCCATGCCTTTCTATAACCGAGGTCTGCTGCTGAGCTTATATTGTCCGTGCCAATAACTTCTCTCATAAATTTCTGGAGCATAAAATTGTCTTCCACAGTACATCTCTGTGAACCAATGGCACCAATGGAGGAAGGACCGTAATTGTTTTTTATCTCTGTGAGCCTTCTGGAAATAAAATCCAGTGCCTCTTCCCATGAGGCAGGTCTCAATTCTCCCTCTTTTCTTATTAATGGGGTCTTTAGCCTTTTGTCTGAATAGAGAAAGTCAAAACCAAAGCGACCTTTACTGCAGAGATTTCCATCATTTATTCCCTTGCCTTCAAGCCCCCTTGCCCTTACGATCTTGCCTTCTCGGACGGATATATTTGTTGTGCAACCACATCCACAATAGGGACATATGATGGGATATTCATCCATGTACCAGACCCTTGAGCGATGTCTGTAGGGTTTTGCGCCGAGGGCACCAACAGGACAGGCATCTATACACTGTCCGCAGAACTCACAGTCAAGGGTCTCTTCAAAGGCAGGACTTATCTTTGCCTTAAAGCCTCTTCCAATTATGGCAAGGGCTCCAACTCCCTGATGCTCTTTGCAGAGATTAACACACTTTCCGCAGAGTATGCATCTGTTGGGGTTCCTTTCCACAATGGGACTATCAAGCCTTTCAGGTTCCCTCTTTCTTTTTGCCACGAATCTATTCTGGGAAGGTCCATATTTAAAGGCGAGGTCCTGGAGTTCACATTCACCTGCCTTATCACATATCGGGCAGTCCAAGGGATGGTATAGCAGAAGGAGTTCCAGCACAGTCCTCCTTGCCTTAACAACCTTTGGCGTCTCTGTCCAGACAACCATGCCCTCTTCTGCTGGTGCAGCGCAGGAGGTGATAAGCCTTCTCTGTCCTTCTACCTCCACTATGCAGAGTCTGCATCCTCCGTAGGGTTCGAGCCTTCTGTCCCAGCATAGATGGGGTATATATATGCCAGCATCAAGGGCTGCCTTCAGGATGGTTGAACCATCCTTTGTCTGGACTTCTTTACCGTTTATCTTTAGATTTATCATCTCTTTTCATTACCTCCTTTATGGCGAAGTAAGAGTCAAGTCTTCCACAGGCTCTTTTTTAAACATATCCCTTGGGCCTGTCTTTACTGAATTGAATTTACAGGTCTCATAACACTGTCTGCATTTAATACACAGGGACTGGTCAATGGAATGGGGCTTCTTCCTTTCTCCACTTATTGCCTTTTGTGGACAGACCCTTGCACAGGCACCACAACCAGTGCATGTATTGGGGTCTATGTAGAATGTTACAAGGCTTCGGCATACACCGGCCTTACACCATTTTTCATATATATGGGATTCGTATTCATCCCTGAAGTACTTGATTGTTGTAAGAACAGGGTTTGGAGCTGTCTGGCCAAGACCGCAGAGGCTTGCAGCAATAATATCGTTTGCCAGGTCTTCTAAGAGCTCTATATCCCCCTCCTTACCACGGCCTTCTGTTATATCAGTAAGGAGGTCAAGCATCACCTTTGTGCCGATCCTGCAGGGAGTGCATTTACCACAGGATTCATCCGTGGTGAATTCAAGGAAGAACTTTGCTACACCCACCATGCAGTTCAGGTCATCCATCACAACCATTCCACCGGAGCCAACAATTGCACCGGTCTGCACAATATCCTCATATGTAACAGGTGTATCCAGGAGATGCTCTGGGATACACCCTCCTGATGGACCACCAAGCTGCACGGCCTTGAATCTTCTTCCCCTCTTTATTCCACCTCCTATGTCATAGATGATGGTCCTGAGAGGAATCCCCATGGGGACTTCTATCAGTCCAACATTATTAATTGCACCGGTAAGGGCAAAGACCTTTGTGCCTGTGGACTTCTCTGTTCCAAGGCTCCTGAACCATTCAGCACCGTGAAGTATTATGGGTGGGACATTTGCAAAGGTCTCCACATTATTGAGCACAGAGGGTTTATCCCATAGTCCCTTATGTACAGGAAATGGAGGCCTTGGTCTTGGCATACCCCTCTTGCCCTCTATGGAGCGCATCAGAGCCGTCTCTTCACCACAGACAAAGGCACCTGCTCCCTGGTATATCTCTATATCAAGGCTGTAACCACTCCCGAGGATGTTCTCTCCCAGAAGTCCCCTCTCCCTTGCCTGCTCGATGGCAATCTGGAGTCTCCTGACAGCAAGGGGGTACTCTGCCCTCACATATATATATCCCTTTGTGGCACCAATTGCCTTTCCTGCTATAATCATGCCTTCAAGGACAGAGTGTGGGTCTCCCTCCATTATTGACCTGTCCATGAAGGCACCAGGGTCTCCCTCATCACCATTACAGAGGATGAACTTTACATCAGATTTAACCTTGCTGCAGAGCTCCCACTTGAGACCAGTAGGGAATCCTGCTCCACCCCTTCCACGAAGACCTGAGTTCTTTACCTCCCTGATTATCTCTTCAGGTGTCATCTCAAGGAGTGCCTTGGCTGCTGCCATATATCCATCCCTTGCTATGTAATCCTCTATCCTTTCAGGATCAATTAGGCCTTTGTTCCTGAGTGCCCTGAGGACCTGGTGTTTGAAGAAGGGGATTTCATTCATTACAGGGATGGCATGCTTCTTTACAGGCTCTTTATACATGAGCCTTTCAACAGGTCTTCCCTTTATAAAATGCTCCTGCACAATAACCTTTGCATCATCAGGGGTGAGTTTTTCGTAAAATATATCATCAGGATAGACGATACCAATCGGGCCTTCAGCACAGAAGCCATTACATCCTGTAAGGACTATATCTATCTCATCAGTAAGGCCATTCAGGCTGAGCTCCTTTTCAAAGGCCTCCTTGACCTTAAGGCTTCCACCTGCTATACAACCGGTCCCGCCACAGAGCATTAAGGTTATCCTCGGTCTCTTTTCCATTTAAAACCTCCATTACTTAAGGTTCAATTAATAGGCTGTTTCACTTCCTACAACAAGGGCATATTCCTCTACTGGTTTTCCACCCTGTATATGCTCTCTGAATATCCTCTTTATCTTCTCTCTGTTGAGAAAGACATATTTAACAGGTGGTTCTCCCTGTATCTCCACTGTTGCCATTGGCTCCTTTGCACAGAGGCCAGCACATCCTGAGGTGGTAACCATCACATCAGTAACATCTGCATTGTTTATCTCCTCAAGAAGGGCATCCATAACATCCCTTGCTCCTGCAGCAAGCCCACAGGTTCCCATATGGACTGTAACCTTTGCCCTGAACCTTCCTTCTCTGAGGGAGAACCTTGCACGCTCCTGTTCCTTTATTCTCTTCAGGTCCTCCACTGTAAGCTTCGGCATATCCAGCCTCCTTTTTAAGGATTGAATGTTAAAAATACCTGTTACTTCACCACCTTGGTGGCGAGGTAACAGTTAAGTGAGGACTTATGAATAATGAGCCAATATCTCCTCTACCTTTTTCTGTGTTACATCGCCATAGGTCTCCTTATCCACCACCACAACAGGTGCGAGACCGCAGGCCCCAAGGCATCGGACACTCTCAAGGGAAAAGGTCCTATCCTTTGTAACCTCTCCCACATCTATATTCAGCTTTTCTTTGACCTTCTTCAATATCTCTTCTGCCCCCTTTACATAGCAGGCTGTTCCGAGGCAGACCCTTATGTTATGTCTTCCTTTTGGTTTCATCGAGAAGAAGGAATAAAAGGAGACCACTCCATGGACTTCACTAACAGGGATATTGAGTCTTCTGGCAATGTATCTCTGCACAGCTGGTGGGAGATATCCTATCGTCTCCTGTGCCTCCTGCAGAACAGGGATGAGGCTACCGGGTTTGTTTATGTATTTTTTAATTATTCCATCGAGTTTTTGTGCTATATATTCAGGATCCTCTTCAGGTGGGATTTCCCGAACCACGGCCCTGCTTGCCTCTATTGCCCTCATCGTTACATCGAGGAGTAAGGCAGGAGAGAAGGGTTTTGGTAGATAATCTAATATCTTCATACTCAGGGTCTCCTTCAGGCTTTCCTGAGAAGGATAACCTGTAATTACCACCACTCCTATATCAGGCTTTATCTCCCTTACATGTCTTATAAACTCCACACCATCCATCTCGGGCATCTTCAGGTCTGTAATAACAAGGTCAATGGAGTCCTTCTTCAGGATCTCCAAGGCCTCCTTTGCCCTCTCGGTCATGATTACATTAAAGCCTTCAGGTGTAAGGGTTCGTTCGCAGCTACGCAGTACTATCGGTTCATCATCCACAACAAGGATTGTGGCCTTCATCCCTCTGACCTCCTTAATCCAAACCTTTAGATTTCTTTATAATGGCAATTATAAAACTTTGCCTTTTGTGTGGGCAAGCCCTATTTAATGGGCTCTATCCTTACTATCCAGAGGAGCCATCCCTCTGAGAGATGGCTCTCTGTAAGACAGCAGATTATCTCATTTGCCCTATTATTAATCTCTTTTACCACACCTGTCATGGGTGCTGGCAGATCAAATATCTCACCACCACCTGAGAGGAGTCGGCAGAAGGGCTCTCCACTGGAAAGGGCCTTCAGATTATCGGGTATTTCAAGATATAAGAGTTGACCTGAAAGAAACCAGTACCTCACATCGATTCCTATCTCCCAGTAGTCTTCTCTTAGTGGTCTTGCCCATGTGCCTTCTTTATAATAGATGGTCTTTTCATCCAGTTCAGTTGAGGGCACAATAGCATTCCTGAACTGATCAATGTAGGCCTTTCTGAGTATCCATCCCCTTTTATCAAAGACCTTCTTAACAGTATTAATCAGAAACTCCGGCGTAAAGGGTTTCTCTATGTATTCAAGGGCACCAAGCCTTACAGATTCCTTTGCATCCTCAAGAGAGGGATAACCTGTAATTATCACTACATCACTCCCTGGCTGGATCGTCTTGGTCTCCTTCAATACCCTCAGTCCATATATATCCGGAAGCCTTATGTCAGTGATTACGAGACCAAACTCCTCTTTTGAAACCCTTTTTAAGGCCTCCTCTCCGAAAGTTGCAACACTTACAATATATCCCTCAGAGCCAAGAATCCTTTTACAGCTCTGGGCTATCACAGGATCATCATCCACAATGAGGATTCTCTCTTTTTTCTTCATGCCAATAAGTATGCAAGATTTGTGCCATTTAACATTCCTTTAGGATTAATTATAATTAATTTTAATTAAATCCTGGGCTTTGAATCAATCCTCAACTGTTACCTCGCCACTAAACGGGAATTGTAGTGTAAAAATATACATTTTGTATAAAATTTCTATAACAATAAGGGACCCTATAAGGGGATTAATAGTTCATCTAAAACCTGAATTTCAAGTTGACAAAGCCTATAGGTTGGTGTTAAATATATCTATGAAATCTATGAGTGTGAGGGGCGCACTTGTAATCTTCTTTAGGCTGGAGCCTGTAGGCCTATGCCAGAGGGCCTTTCTGGAAGATTAGAAAGGAGGTGAGAGTGTAGAGAAGACCAGTGGTCTTAAAAAACTGCCTTTGTTTAAGAGTCTAAAAAACAAAAAGAAAGGAGGATTGTATGAGGAGGTTGTTAATTATCTTAGTATCACTATTTATTGCGATACCCTTCACTGCCTATGCAGAAAAGGCAAGGTCCGTTGATGAGCTTGCAAAGATGTATGATGTCAGTAGCTGTAAGAATTGCCATCCAAAACAGTATGAGGAATGGGAAAAGTCTATGCATGCCCGTTCTTTGTTCGGTACAAGACGCACAATGGGAGGATTCAAGGGCATGATAGAGGCCGGTTTGATGAAGGCATTTGCGAAATCAGGGGTGAAGGAGATAAAGGATGTAAAGCTTGAGCACTTTGCACAATGCTTTAAATGCCATCTGCCCCAGGCTTTAAAGGACGGAACCGATGAGCTTGCACAGCAACTTGCAAAGGCATTTGTTGAGGCCGATGCTGCAACCCTGCAAAAGGTTGGCATTAACTGTATTGTATGTCACAATACAAAGGCTATTGTCCACAAATGGCAGGATGGAGAGCCGGAAAAGGGTGTTATTTACGGCTCTAAAGATGGCGCGCATCCTGACAAGAGATTCACTACTCTGAAAAAGAGCCCTATTATGAGCGAGGCTGTGATGTGCGGACAGTGCCATGGACTTGGTCCAAATCTTGAGTTCCCGCAGCCTTCCCAGTGCGCAACAGCTTATGGAAGCTACCTGCATGCCTATATCCCCGCTGGCGGTTCAAAGACCTGTCAGGACTGTCACATGAAAGAAGGTGGAAAAGGACATCTTATGCCGGCGTATAG
>CAMTWD010000070.1:0-55293 GCA_947085365.1 uncultured Nitrospirota bacterium
CAGCTTTCTCATTGCCTCATAATGCCAGTGTTTAAGCATTCTGCCTGATACTGCCGGAGCTTCTTGTCTCATACCATCTTCGTCAAGGAACTCCATTATTCTTATGTCAGTCACATTCCCTGCTACTGCCTCATTGTTGAGGTCGTGGACATTTAACTGAGTTTTTACTGCAAAAGTTACAAATTTAAGCATATGACACCTCCTATTTTAATGATCTTTCCCTTATTTTATTTTCTTCAATAATTATAAATTTGTTTTCTAAATCAAAAACCTTCTCAAAAACTTTAATAAGGTTGTCCTTTATAAGATTTAAAGATTCAGGATGTATCCTTAAAAGAATAACACCGTTGCTTTTCTTTCCTTCTTTTACAACCAGTTCTCCGAAATCCTTGTCAAAGGTAATTAGAATCCTTTTTTCCTTTGCAGATAAATTTAAGACATCCAAATCTTTCATTCCTTTTTTTACTTCATCAACCCTCAAAATATCATGACCTAATTTTCTTAATTCCATTATCACGCCCATAGGAAGATTTTCGTTAGCAAGGAATTTCATAAAACAAAAACCTTCTCCTCTTTCAAAATTTCAAGGCTATACTCTATGGCAGCGAGGATGTCTTCTTTTTGAAGTTGAGGGTAGTTTTTTAAAATTTCTTCTGTGCTCCATCCAGAAGCAAGAAGTTCAAGAATAAACTCTACTGAAATCCTTGTGCCTTTTATAATCGGTTTACCCACCAAGACCTCGGGATTTATTTCTATTCTATCCTTGTATCGCATTGGAAACCTCCTGGATAGGCTCAATCTTTATTGTTTTATAAGACTCAAAGCTAAATGCAAGTAAATATAGAGTCGTGATGACTTGGTGAAAAGATTCTTCATCTGACTGCATTATGTGATTAATCTGTTCAATATCATCTGGATGCGGAAGATGAGGAGGATTCCCATTTGGTTTATTTTTTTCCTGGTCATATCTTAATTTCGCTTCTCTTATCAATTTCTCAAATATCTCTCTTACATCTTTGAACGTTTTGGCATTTCTTAAGCCATCTGCAAAAGAATAATTTTGATGGTCCTTATTCCAGACAAAATAGCCTAAGGTTTTTGCGATAGACCTTACTGCTTTGTTTTTAATTATCTCTTCCTTAATCATTCCAACCTCCTTTAAAAGATATTTTGCTGTTTCTGGGTATAAAAGATTAACATAGTTATTTGTTGATGTTTCTTGCACATAAAGGCGGGCAAATTTGGGTAAATTTTTCTTCTCCGAATACTCCAGAATGTTAGTTATTTCAACTAATGATGATATTTTGGGCGAATCACTTAATAATTTTATTATCGTAGCAGAATTATACGGTGAGTCCGAAATGAACTTTGAAAACGGTAAAGCATTTACAAAAGCAGTCTGCTCAACTACTGTGTCTCCTCTGTTATCTTTGGATAACAATGATAAATGAAATTTCAATTTTAATTCATTGACTATATCACTCAAAGAGGGAACTTTTGCTAAAAGACCGATAAAAAATGTTCTCAAAGGTTGCAAGTCAGAAAGCCAGAAATTATGCAATGTTTTTTGCAAAGCCAGTAGAAATTGCAAATCATCAGTTGAAAGATTTTCTTCAGGAATAGGCAATACAATTACATATTTTCTATTTTTCCCTTTACCCAATTGTATATTAAAACCAAAAGAATAAAGTCCCAATACAGCTAAATACCCACAAATTTCACACAGTCCGAGATTGAATGTATCAGAGCGTTTATCTCTCTCGTAAGGCTTTCCAGCGTGAAAAGAGGAAAGTAATATTAATCCGCTTCTTCCACCGAATCTTGGAATTTTATCATGTCCACAAAATGTTTTTCTTTTAAAATCGAAATCTAAAACGGCTCGCTCATTAAATATCTGATGAAAATTAACATTTTTCCTTTTTAATTCGTTTATAATTTTCTCATCAGCAGAATATTTTGTCTTATCCTTTGCCTTAACTCCTAAATCAAAAAATCTATCTGCAGATAAAAATCTTTGAAGAAACATTAAAAAAGTATCTGATGCTTTGGTAGAAGAATAATGGTTGTAGGAGACTTGATAAAAACCTTTCTGGGGCACTAATTGAACTTCAAACCCTGCCTCTATTCCCACTCTTGCCAGTCCGTAGGCAATTTTGATTTCTAAATCGGGAAAGCCTGTGGCTGGTGTATAAAGAGTTATCATTTTATTCCTCTGGTAAATCAAAATATTCTCTTATAATCTTTCTTATCTTTTCCATTATTTTTATACATTCCTCAGCTTCGTCTTTTGACACTTCGTAGCCAGGATATCTTATGTCTACAGCATAGGTTGAAAGCATAGTTAATTCTTTTCTATATTCTTGTAAATTTGGTAAAAATTTTACACAATCCTTAAGTAGAATGTTTAAATCGTGGATTTTTTCAAACTCAATATTGTTCTCTTGTAGTATCGCCTTCATGTATTTTTCAACACATTGTTGAGCATGAAAACAAATTACAGATAAAAGTTTCATCTCTGGTTTTAATTTATTAACTGCCAAATAATCTTCTTCTGCTTTTTGAATCCACTCTTCAGTAGATTTTTTCATAAAACTCTCCCGTCTCTTAAAATTTTCTTTATAAAAAAATCTCCCATTTCTATTCTTTCTTCTATTTGTTGGGGTGTTCTCACTATAATATCTATCGGAATCGTGTCTTCAAGTTCATAACGAATTAAAGCAGCCTGTTTTCTCACAGGAATGTCTGTATCCATTATTACAAGTAAATCTATATCACTACTCCTTTTAGGAGTTCCATATGCATAAGAACCAAAAAGAATTATTTTTTGAGGATTAAACTTTTCTTTTATCTTTTTTGCAATTGCTCTAATTTGCAGGTTATCAACATATCTTTTTATATTCTCAACCATTAACCATCCTCCGTAGTAGTCTTTATCAGGATCTTTTTGATATTCCTTTCTTTCAGTGGCAGCAGAGACATCGCATAATTTCAATATGTGGTGACATAAAGAAGCCTGAATTCTTTTTTTGTGCTGTTCAATGATGCGATCTCCTTTTGCCCATTTTCTTAAACCACGCGCCATTTCTTTTAAATCAGATACAGTCAATTTATCATAGCCTTCAGGAAATATTTCTCTATCCAATTCTTTGAGATTATCTTCCCATACAATATTTCCATTAAAATCCACAATCCCCTCCAGTATTGCCTGCACGTCTGGTCTTTCAATATTGTCCCCTAAAAGTCCTTTGTCTGTATGGTGAATGGCAACTGCGAAACTTACAGGGTTTTTGATGTCATCAGGAAGAATTTTCCAAAGATAACCTGCACCAATAGAAGCATGAGAAGGAAGAGGTTTATTAGTTCCTATATTTTCCTGCCATTTTTGTATAAGTTTTCCAATGTCATGAAACTTTATCATTTTAGAAAGAGCATCTTTTATAATAGATTCATCTTGGATACCAAGTATGCGTTTTAATGTAGGAATGAATACAGGACAGACGACTTCAAATTTTTCCATACACCGTTTTATATGGTCTGTATAATTTTCGTTAGGAGCGCTATATAATAAAACACTCATCAGGACAAACCCCCACTTCTTTTTTATAATATGCTCCATATAGCAAATAGACTCTGAATGGACCAACCCTTTTATCTTTCTCATCTATCTTTCTTTCGTTACCCAATATATCATTAACCACAAGTTTGTGTTTATTTTCCTTCTCATCGTATTCCCACTTCATCTCCCATCTTATATAGTTTTCTTTAAAATACTTCCATATCACTCCAACATCTACATCTAATGAATGTTCCTTTAAATAATCCGGATTATTCTCTAAAAACTTCTTTATTTCTTCTTTTTTATTCATTACCGATTCTGGTAATACTACTAAAGTTGCTGGTTTACCATCTCTCAACTGTATATTTTTCGGCTCAGTATCTGCATACAAAACGCATTCATAAAGGTCAATCAATGTATCTGCTGCTTCAAAGTCATTGGCTTTATAATCAAGGAGATTTACAAATTCACAGGCTGCAGTGAAGTTTTTTATATCAAACTTAGAATTTTTCGTTAACCAATCCAGAGTTATATCAATATGTGCTTTTTCATAAGGCTTGTAACTTTTCTTTTCGTTCTCCAATGGGAAAATAATCATCTCGCCTTTTTCTCCTTCATATCTTGCACATCTTCCTGCCCTTTGAACCAGACAATCTGCTGGAGCAATCTCTGTAAGAAGCAGTTCTGCTGAGAAATCTATACCTGCTTCAAGAACCTGCGTTGATACAACTATTCCTACACCTTCTGGAATAATCATTTTCCCATCTTTTTTATGAGGAATTAATGAAAGGGCTTTCTCTTCGTGCTCTTTTCTGTCAGCCCTTGTAAATCTTGAATGTAAAAGAACAATTTCATCATCCTTTAGTTCCAGTATATTTTTCAACTCTTCATAAACTATCTGCGCTCTTTTTACCTGATTAAGGACAATAAGGGTTTTTTTGTTTTTAATTTTTTCCAGCAATTCTTGTGAAATATTAACATTTCCTTGTTCATATAATGGGAAATCAGATAAAGAAATTTTAAGTTCAGAATTTACCACAACATCACCTTTTATGATGTTAGAAGACTTTATGTGTATATTTTCAAAAAGACTATTCTTCAAACCTTCAGGCATAGTCGCTGTCATCAAAACAAAAGGGATTTTACTTTCATACAGAATCTCCATTAAAGCACGCATTATAGAAAAGGTAAACTCATCCCTGTACATATGCGCCTCGTCAAAAACAACAAGGGAGGAAGCAATAGAGCCAGCAGGAATATCTAAATGATGACCAACCTGATGACTTGACCTTGCAAATCCGTAAAGAAACTGGTCGAGTGTCGTAACAACTATATCAGCAATAAAAAAGGGAGCGTTCGGAACATCTCCATGTTGAATTTCAACCTGAATAAACGGTGAGATTTTCTGTGCATATTTTCTTATTCTTTCAGCCACACTGTTTACCAGAACCCTCATGGGCAAAACATAGATTAAACGGGGAGCAATTGAGAAATTGTTAGTAATAAACTGTTCCAAAAATGGAGCTATTATTGCCTCAGTCTTTCCAGACCCAGTGGGTGCTTTTATTAGCAATGGAAACCCTCCATTTTTAACTGCTTCCCATACATCTTTTTGATGTTCAAATGGCTCATGAATTTGGAGATATGTTGCATAAAATTCTTTAATATCCATCTTTTAATTTCTCTCCCCTTTCCATTTTACCTCATTGTGTTTTTCCTCCCACACCTCTATACATCCAAAGCCCTGGCTGTTTTTGGAGCCCAGGCCTGATTCAAAGGCCATCCTGAACAGTTCCTCTGGAAGTTCAAGTTGATAAAGACCATCCCATCCTTTTATCACTGTATTCTTGTAGATTACTATCCTCTCATTCCTTGAACTGACCCTGTAGGGCTTCACGCTTCCGCCCTCAATATCCCTGCCCGTCCATGTTCGGACCTTCCTCTGGAGATTCCTGATTATGAGGGATTCAAAATCCTTCTCAAAGGGATTGTAGTAATAGGTCTTCTTTCTGCCATCAGGTGTAAGGAGGGTGCTGTAAACAGTAATTGGAGAAATCGCCTTAACAATGATTTTTTCTTTATAGGCTGGGACAGGCTCAACCTCTACAGCTACAGGTGTCAATGTCTCTCCTGCAAGACAGACGGTTCCCCATCTCAAGAGATTTGACGCAAAGGACTGAAGAAATTCGTTTAGAGGAGAAGATATTATAACTGTGATAGATCCTTGAAGAAATATCCTACCATCTTCCACTCTGGCACCCTTCTCGGGTATGAGGCGAGAAAAGGTGAAGAGTTTTATCCTTCTTTTACTCAATGGATCCTTGTGGCCTGAATCGTGTATCTTCTTTGAAAGGTATTCATCAAGGTGTCTGTAAATAAAGGCTTGAACAACACCATTATAATGGCATGGAAGGATAAGATAGGATTTCTCAGGTTGAAATCTTATCTTAAGCCTCAAAATCCCTCCTTGAAGGATAAATTAATTAATTTAATAATCTGATGTCAAGCCCAGTGGGCTTACAATCGTGATGCCAGGTTATATCAGGGGGTGAAAAGGTATTCCCTCCAAAATATCCCTTTGCCGAGTATCTACTGTTACCTCGCCATTTATCGGGATTGGAAACTAAGCAGTGTAAATAGTCCTCGTCTGAGAAGTGCCGGAGAAGAGGTAAAGTGATCTTATTTCAGGAAGTCCAGAAGAGAGCTTGAGAGGACCTTTATTGATGCAATCCTGAGGGCCTCAAGGCTCGTCTCTGCCTTTTTTATCTCAACAGCAACCTCTGTGAGATCGGCATCCTCTGTCTTTGAAAGATTGTTCTTAAGGGTATTCAGGATGGTCTTTGTCCTCTCTGTCTCATCCTTGAGGAATGCCCTTCTCGTGGCAAGTTCTGTCTGCCTCTGCAGGACTTGTGTCCGTGCATCGTCTATGATTGGGGCGAGGGCCTCAATGCGATGCATCGCCCTTGTCTCGCCAATGGATGTGCCATCCAGATCCTCGTATCTCCAGGCATGGCTCAGGAGATTCGCTATCTCCATTATATTTCTCACTGCAAAGATATCGTGCGCTGGATGAAGGGGGTCACCAATCTCAATAGTGATGGTATTTATCCCTGTAGAGGGGTCATAACTCTGGATATATCTTACTGGTGTGCCATCAGATAGATTTGAGGGGATTGATCCCTTGAGAACAAGACTGAAGATCTTTGAGCCAGGTATATTTACTGAAACAGTGGTTGAATTATTAACAGGAATCCCCATCTCACCAAGATCACCCTGATAATCATAGGCGAATGTTGAAGGATTGTAGATGAAGGCCTCTCTGTCCGTCCTGAAGCCAGAGAATATAAATCTATCTAAGAACCTTGAATTCACAAGTGCGTAAAGGGAGTCCCTCAACAGACCTGCCCGCTGAGAGTTAAATTCCCTTGCCATTGAATCCTGTGGATTGATACCTGAGGAGGTGAGTTTTCTGAGCTCCAAAAGGGTATCGGCCACCGAACCTAATACCTTATCAGTAAATTCGAACTGAAGGTCTCCTCTATTAATATTTCTGAGATACTGTTCCCTAAGGGATATCTCAATCTTGTAATCAATTGATCTTGAGGTAGATATTACATCATCAGAGGGCTTCAGTATCTTTTTGCCTGTGGCAAGCTCATCATTTCTTCTGGAAAGCTCCTGAAGGACATCCTGAAGACCCTTCCTGATCTGTTCATATATTATAAGTGAGGATATCCTCACGGTTTCACCTCAGATCCAGAACTGTCTGTAAAAGCTCGTCAGCCATCTTTATCACCTTTGCACCTGCCTCAAAGGCCCTCTGGTATCTGATGAGATTTATCGCCTCCTCGTCAAGATTTACTCCAGAGATTGATTCTCTCTGTCTTGTCAGTTCAGCCATGAGATTCTCCTCAAACCTGAGACTGTCCTGTGCCGTCCTGCTCATTACAGCTGTTATGGAGACGAGTTCATTGTAGTATTCAAAGAAGGTGGCTTTGCCAAGGCTATCTCTTGGCTCCTGGAATAATCGTGTTATTAAAAGGGCATTCCGATTATCTGACGGCAGGGTTGATAATGACAAAGAGGCTGCCACCATTAATGGATCGCTGATCTCAAGGTTTGTCTTATCAATGGCATCCTTGAGAGGACTTATCACTATCCTCTCACCTGGATTAACAGATCCTGTAATTGTTACCTCAATACCGTCAAAGTTGATAGGAAGGCCCGAGACATAAAGACCTGAGGTTATAATGCTTCCTGTCTGGATGTTCTTTACATAGTAATTATTTAAATCAAAGGTTATCTCGTATTCGTCAAGGGTGAGCTGGCTCATGTCAGTGATCTCTGCCACAGCAGATGCACCTTTTGTGTAATTATCTATGTGAAGTGATAGGGGAGTGAAGAAGTCCCTTCCTGTTGAACCATCAAGGCCATAACCCACTCTGTGCTGTAGGTTTATATCCCTGATGATGGATGCCATGAGTCTCCTTATACCGAAGAGCTGATATCTTTCTACATCATTCCTTGAGGAGAGGAGACCTGCCAGCTCACCCTGCCTTATTGTATCTGTAATATCCTGGCCATTTATGTAGATATAATTCCTTCCATCATGAGACCTGCGAGAAGAAAGAGGAGAGATCCTTTCCATTTCAATAAGATTAAATGTCCCGTGAGTTACTGTAATCGATCCGTTTTCCTCCTCATAATAGGAGATGTCTATAAGCCCTGAGAGCTCCCTCAAGAGTTCCTCCCTTTGGTCCCGGAGGTCATTCGCCCTCACAGAGGAAAGGCCGGATTCGATCTGAAGGATCTTTCCATTCAGTTCTCCTATTCTTGAAAGCAGGCTGTTTATCCTCACTATGACATCATTGATAGAGCCCTCTATTTCCTTTAGCACATCCTTAATGAAACCCTCTGTCTGTTTCATAACACTTAAAAAGGAGTTTGCCCTTGCAAGCAAAAGGTTCCGGGCAGGAAGGAGCTCTGGATTAGTTGCCACCTCCTGCCAGGCTGAGTAGAAACCCTCAAGGGCACCTGAGAGTCCTGAAGTCCTCAGGTCATTAAAGGCCTCTTCAATCCTGCTCAGGATATCCCTCATCACCTTAGACATGCCAATTCTCTGATTCTGTAACAGGATCTGGTTATAAATGAATCTATCAAAATGCCTCCTGATCCCTGCTATCCTCACACCCCTTCCAAGAAAACCAGCTCCTGTTGCCACAGGGCTTGTTGTCTCAAGAATCACCTCCTGTCTGTTAAATCCAGGGGTGTTCACATTGGCTATATTATGACCTGTTACATAAAGGCCCAGCTGGCTTGCAAAGAGGGCTGATCTTCCAATCTGGAATAATCCATGTATGTGCATCAGACCTCCATTCTCATAGAACCCCTCGATAGATTCACACCCAAGGATTCAAGGAGGCTTGAGGCAGTCCTTACATAATTAAGGGATCTCTCGATGAGGATCCTGTTGAAGTCATTCAGCTCTGAGACTGCCTGAAGAAGGGAAAGTAGCCTTGACCTTAGCTCCAGAAAGGTAGTATCACCAGTAATCTCATAAAGCCTCCTCAGGGTAATCTCCCTTTCTGTATTCATCTTCTTCTTCATCCTCTCCATCAGCCTGAGCCTCTCTGTTTCGAGAAGCCTGATCCTGAGGAGAACAAGATCCTTCCTTTTTGAGAGCTCCTCCAATTCAAAGGGTCTCAGGTCCACGAGGAGAGCCCTCTCCTGCTGGAGTATATCCTTAAGGGCCAGGTATCCTGTAATAAGCTCCCTCAGTATATCCTTGAGATGTCCCAGGTCTGTCATATCTCCCTTATTAATCTTTCGGCAATCTTCACAGGGTCAATCCTGTATTGACCTGTTTGGATTGCTGACCTCAATTGTTCCACCACCTCAACCCTTATTTCAGGCAGTGACTTCACCTCTTCTAAGAGTCTTGCTGCCATCCTTGCCTCAGAAGAGATTTCAACCCTGTCTTTTTGAGTCCCTCCAAAGGGGCTTCCCGTAACCTTCTCAGATAGTTCCTTCGGTTTAACACCAGAAACCCCCTGATTCTGTGTCTGGGCTGTTACTTCGCCAGTAAGTTTGTTCAGGGACCCTCCATCATAAATTTTCATAGCCTAACCTCCTCTGCTACTTTCCAACTGTTGGGCTACACAGGGGAAATTGCCTTTCTCCTGTGAGACCTCCAACTGTTACTTCGCCACTAAAACTGTTACTTCGCCACCTATTACGGTGCCTTTATTTTATTATCGGCAAAAGATCTTAACCCTTTAATCCTTTCAAAAATCCTTCTGGATCAATGGGTTTACCATTGGAGATCACCTCAAAATGGAGGTGAGGCCCTGTGCTGAGGCCGGTACTCCCAACAAGGGCAATCACCTCTCCCTCTGATACCTCCTGTCCCTGAACTACAAGGTTCAAACTGTTGTGTCCGTATCTGGTGATGAGTCCATTTCCATGATCAATCTCTACGAGATTACCATACCCATCTCTCCATCCACTAAAGGTAACCCTTCCTTTAAGGGGAGCCCTCACAGGAGAACCTGGAGGTGCTGTTATGTCTATGCCTTTATGAAATGACCAGAGCCCTGTAACAGGATGTACCCTCATCCCAAAACCAGAACTGATCCTTCCCTGAACAGGAAGAAGAGGTAACCTTCCTGGATTGGTAGAGGGGTAAGAGTTCCAGGAACCCTCTGTCCTGATCTGACCATCATTCCTTCTCATTAATTCCCTCTCAATAGCAGATCCAAGTCCAATACCCCTCTCAGCAAGGACCCTCGAAAGCTCAAGATCAAAAAGGGATGTATAGATATCCTTCTGAAGCCCTCCCTCGGCAAGGGTCGTTCTCCTCATTGCCTTAAGGAGTTCGTATAAAAAGAGGGATTCCAGCTCCCTCGAGACAACCTTAATTGCCTCTCCTTTTGCCTCACCACCAATCCTTGGATCCCTGTTAATGGGGTTGTTTAAACCATTATTCGGAATTATCTTCATAATACTATATAATCTCTATCTCTGCCCTGAGGGCACCTGCCTCTTTAAGGGCCTGAAGTATTGCTATAAGGTCCCTTGGGGTGACTCCAAGGGCATTGAGTGCCCTTACGATCTCGCCAAGGGTTGTCCCTGAGACCTCCAGAAGGGATGCCTTCTCCTCTTTTGCCTTAACCTCCATCTCAGGCACAACTACGGTCCCAGCACCTTCAGGTGCAAGGGGTGGAGGCTGGAAAACCTTATAGGTTGTCTTTATCTCGATAGTCAGATTCCCATGGGCAATGGCAACAGGAGAGAGTCTTACCTTCTCGCCTATAACGACAGTGCCCGTCCTTTCATTTATCACGACCTTTGCCTTTGTATCCACTGCCACCTCCAGCTCTTCTATCATCATGATAAATTCCACCGGTCTTTCAATATATTTCTCAGGAATCTTTATCCTCACTGCAGATGAATCCTCTGCAATGGCTATATCTGGACCAAAGGTCTCATTTATTACCTTCTCTATCCTTGCTGATGTGGTGAAATCAGGTTTAAGAAGAAACAGCCTGAGAAAACCACTCTCAGAAAGTTTAAAGGGTGGTTCCTTCTCTATAATCACACCTCCCGGGACCTTTCCAACAGAAGGATGATTCTTCTGGATCCTGGTACCTCCACCACCACCTATAAAACCTCCGATAGAGACGGGCCCCTGGGCAAGGCCATATACCCTGCCATCAGGACCCTTAAGGGGGGTGAGGAGGAGGGTTCCACCTTGGAGACTCTTGGCATCTCCAATGGTGGATATGAAGGCATCAACCCTTATCCCTGGCTTGGGAAAAGGTGGAAGCTCTGCAGTAACGATTACTGCTGCAGTATTCCTTGCCTTAATGTCAGAGGGTCTCACGGTAATACCCATCTTCTGAAGCATATTCGCAATTGCCTGCATCGTGGCAATCCCCCTATCCCCTGTTCCATCAAGACCAACGACGAGCCCGTATCCAATGAGCTGATTTTCCCTGAACCCTTCAAACCTTGCAATATCCTTTATGCGTTCTGCCCAGGAGGGGGATATTAAAAGGGATAGGGAAAAGAAGATAATCAAGGTCAATCTCTCTGCCATAACATCTCTCCCTCCATCCTCAGAAAGGCCATATACTGTTAAGTATCCTCACAAGCCATCCTGGCCTCTGTTTATCATGAAGGACTCCCTTACCAACAAAATATATCTCCGTATCCGTAAGCCTTGTGCTCAGAATGGTATTATCAACAGATATATCCTCAGGCCTTGCCATTCCCTTAAGAACAAGTATCTGTCTCTCATTATTAATCATTATCTCTTTTCTGGCCTCAAGAACGAGGTTACCATTTGGCATCACCTCAACAACCTTCGCTGTTATTGTTCCAATAAGTCTGCCCCGCCTGCTCGTCTCACCCCTTCCCTGAAAGTCGTCTTTCATTCCACCCTTCACAAAGGGTGAAAAATTGAGTGGTGCACCAAAGAGTTCATCAATCCCGGTCTCGAGGCTCGAATCCCTCTTTGTGGATGTATTGGCCTTTCCGGAACCGGATATGTCCTCTATAACCCTGATTGTCACAATATCATTCAACCTCCTTGCCCTGGAATCCTCAAAAAGCCCTGCCCTCTCAACAAAGAGGGAATTCCTTGAGGAGGGCTCAGGGATCTCCTCTTTATAAACATATTTAGGTGGAGGAGGTGGAAGACTCGGTGTGGCACAAGAAGTAAGAAAAGATATTATTATGAATGCAAAGACCCCTCTCATCTCAGAACTCCACCTTCAGTGTATTTTCATCAATGAGAAGGCCTGATATAGGCCTCTTTGTCTGAAGGGTTACGGCCTTTGCAGGCTCTCCTATCCTTGCCTTCTCTTTGAGCTCACCTGGAAGGGAGATCCTGAATCCCTGGGATTCCACAACAATCAAAACCTTCTTCCCCTTAGGGACAAAGGCCCTTTCATCAACCATATTCTCTGTAAGAATCATATTCCATGAGAGGTTACGGTTCACAAACCTGCCAACCACCTGTCTCTTTTCCTTAAAGGCTCCGGGAGGAACCCTCCTCGGTTCTACCAATCTTAAAACTACATCATCCTCGGAGATGACCGCACCCCTCCTCAGGGGCCTTACGGTAAAGACCGCCCTCGTGAGGAGGGTAACCCTTCCCTTAGCATGGATAATCCTTCCGTCAGTAAGGGCTATCTTAAAGGAGATAAGGCCTGAGGGCTCTTCAATTACATCAACCCCTTTTATTAAACTCCCATCAAGAGAGCCGGAGAATTTCAAATCCTCTATCCTTGCATCATCAACTCCGTATCTCTGGAGAAGGGCAGACCTGAGTATATCCTCAATCTCTTGTTGAGATCCAGAGGCAGTGAGTGTTAGGTAAAGAAGGATTAGAAGGATTATCCTTAAACAGGACATGATCACCCCTATCTCTTGAGATTGTTTATTGTCTGGAGCATCTCGTCAGAGGCCTGAATCGCCTTTGAATTTATCTCGTAGGCCCTCTGACTCACAATCATATTCACCATCTCCTCCACGATATTCACATTACTCAGCTCAAGGAACCCCTGTGCAATGGTTCCCAGTCCTTCTGAACCAGGTATGCCTCTTATGGCCTCCCCTGAAGAGTCAGTGGGCATGTAGAGGTTCTTACCAATGGGCATAAGGCCTGCTGGATTGGCAAACTTTGTCAGCTCTATCTGACCCACCTCAACGGGTGTAGAACTTCCTGCCTGTAAAACCGTCACCTTTCCGTCAGCACCAACAGTGATGTTCCTTGTGTCAGGTGGGATAGTGATCCCTGGTTCAAGGATGTATCCGTCAGAATTTACAATCCTTCCCTCCCTATCGAGCTTGAAGGCACCTGCCCTCGTGTAGGCAATCGTTCCATCAGGAAGGGTTACCTGAAAGAATCCATCCCCCTCTATCACCATATCAAGGCTATTTCCTGTCTGGATGAAATCACCCTGGGTAAAGATCTTCTGAACTGCCACAAGTTTAACACCGAGACCTATCATGATCCCTGAGGGTATCTGGAGACCTTCTGCAGAGGGAGCCCCTGGTGTCCTCAGGTTCTGGTACATGAGGTCCTGAAAGTCTGCCCTGCTCTTTTTAAAACCCACGGTGTTTACATTAGCGAGGTTATTGGCTATTACATCAAGGTTTAATCTCTGTGCCTCCATTCCAGAGGCTGATATAAAGAGTGACCTCAGCATATCTCCCTCCTCCTGTTACTTCGCCACTTTACTGTTATATCCTCCCAAGGTCATTATTTATCTTCCCAGCTGCCTCATCGAGGGTCTGGATCGCCTTCTGAAAGGTCTCAAACTTCCTCAAACCTGCAATCATCCTGACCATCTCCTTAATAATCTCCACATTTGACCCTTCAAGATAGCCCTGAAGCACCCCAGAAGAGGGCATTATCCCTGAAGTGGATTGGTAAAGGCCTTCTCCAACCCTGATGAGGTCTTCCGGTCTTTCAAACTCCACAATCCTTATCCTGTCCACAGGATCCCCATCAAGATATATACTTCCATCTCCCTTTATCTCCACCTTCCCTTCAGGCAATCTTATAGGTCCCCTTTCGCCCATCACCTTCTTACCTGAAGAGGTGACAAGATATCCCTCCCTTGTCCTCCTTAAATCACCTCTCCGGGTATAAAGACCTTCCTCAAGACTGATAAAACCCCTTCCCTCAATGGCGATATCAAGGTCATTATCTGTTTTTATAAAAAACCCGGGTCTTAGATCTATCTTCACATCTGCCAGATAGGTCATCCTCCTCTCATCAAAGGGATCATTATTTATGAGATAATCACTGAAGGAGAGGGTCCTTCCCTTAAAGCCAACTGTATTGGCATTGGAGATATTTTCAGATATAACCTCCATCTCCATCTGCTTCATCAGTGCTCCTGAGAGGGCTATGTATATTGCCTTGTGCATGCCATAATACAAGCAAATATAATGCCAGATCTGATTAGTGGCGAAGTAACAGTGAGGGTCAGGGATAGGGGGAGTAATCTTTTGAGATTAAAGGGAATTTTTAAAGGCCCTGAAAGACCCCTTAAAGACCGTCACTGTTACTTCGCCACCAACGGGATTTATGACGGGAAATTCTTTCCTTCCTGATAATCTTTGCACACCCTGAGGATGAGCTCCACCTCTCCTGAGGGTATATGGAGTGACTCAGCAATCTCTCTTACAGAGAGCCCCTTTTTATAAAGGGTGATCACCTCGTAACTCCTCGTCTCCTTATCCCTGAGGCCCTCTGCCTTTTCAAGGAGTGTCTTCAGGAGCTCCACCTTATCATCAATCCTCTTCTCCATTGCCTTGAGCTCTGTCAGCTTCTTCTCTATCCTTTTTAAAATAAGGTCTGCCAGCTCCCTCATCTCCTTAACCTCTACAGGGATATCCTTCCTCCTGAGTATCCCTCTAAGCATCTGACCTCCTTAAACCTTTATATCCACTCGTGTCCCTTTCTTCTTCTCCACCTCTTGGGGCCTCTTCTTGGGTCTCTTCTTTGTATCCTTTGGAGGCTGTTCTGTCACATTCCTTGTTGGATTTATAGACTCCACTTTCATATCTCACTCCAGAAAGGATAGCTTCTCTTCCAGATATAATCTCTTGAATTCTTCTGTAATGCTCCTCAGCTCGTCGGGAGAGATAAAAAGCGCCTTCCTCTTTTCATCCTCTCCAAGGTCGAGGTCATTCATTGGTCCCCTGTATCCAACACCAAGCTTGATGCATATGGTGTCAGCAAGACTCACAACCCGGCAGAGGTCATCCTTATAGGGGTCATCTCCGGCCATGGCCTCACAGTTGTGGTGATCCCGGATGACATCACAAAGAAGGAGAGGAAATCCCCATTTCTCAGCAAGGATATACCCTGCATCAGTATGACTGAATCCAAAGTATTCCTTTTCGAGATTACTGAAAGGCACCCTCTCATGATATACCTGTTCTATAAGCATGGAAAATCTCTCCGGTTGACTGTTATCCATCAGGACCTTACCAATATCGTGAAGGAGACCTGCCACTGATGCCTCCTCCACCCTTGCCTTCTTTGTCCTGGCTGCTATAAGGGAGCTTGCAATGGATACACCAAGGCTGTGTTCCCATAGCTTCTGTTCCACTATCCCGAATCTCCTGTAGACCTCCCTTGTGGCAACCGCAAGGACCAGGTTTCTCAATGTCTTGAAACCCATTATGGAGATTGCCTCTGAAACAGTATCCACATTTTGCCTCAATCCATAAAAGGCTGAATTGGCAATCTTCAATACCCTTGATGTCAAGGCCTGATCAGCCATTATCGCCTTCTGAATCTCATCAAGCCTCGTCCCTGGTGACTCTATGAGCTTAATAACCTTGAGGGCCACATGGGGCACTGACGGGATATCGCAGGTAGAAAGGATGATCTTCTTCACCTCATCATGAATCATCCCTTAAAGCCTCCTCTTTCAAGGGTGACAAGAAGATTTCTGATATCCTCAAACCCGAAGGGTTTAATTATAGTCTTTATGCCCCTTTCTCTTATCAGCCTCTCGGTCTTGCTGTCAAATATTATTCCAGTAAGCAATACAAATCTATCTCTTAAATCAGGCATCATGGTTATGAGCCTGTCAAAGAATTCAATACCATCAATACCAGGCATATTCAGATCGCAGAAGACCGCAAAGTAAGGAGGGCCATAAACTCTCTGAAGTGCCAATTCTGCTGATGGAAGGGACTCCACAGAATAACCGAGCTCTAAAAGGAGAAGGCTTAGAACATCTGAAATATAGTCCTCATCATCAATAACGAGAATCCTCTTCATTGTCTGACCTGCTGTCACTTCGTTGTAAATTATACCATCAAAAGGGCCGTCATACATCTTCATCCTCCATCAATGCCCTTAATCTCGTAATTGCCTGGCTGTGGATCTGGGATACCCTGCCCTCTGTAAGGCCGAGAACCTTTGCGATCTCCTTCATGGTGAGTTCATCCCAGTAATAAAGGGAGATAACGAGCCTTTCCCTCTCGGGAAGCCTCTCTATAATCGAGGCAATCCTCTCTTTCAGCCTCTTTTCTTCATAGAGCAGATCGGGTGTCTTGAAGTTCCTGTCTGGTATGGAATCCTGAAGGGAGAGTTCATCATCATACCTTGAATCCGAAAAGTCCTCAAACCTCATTGTAATGGAGGAGGAGAGTTCACTAAGTAATTTGAAATACTCATCAAGAGAGATATTCAGTGCCTCTGCAAGCTCCTCTGCCTCTGGCATCCTGCCGAGCTTTGCCTTGAGATCTCTATGAGCTCCCCTCAAGGCCGTAAGTTTATTTCTCAATGACCTTGAGAAGGTCATGTTTGACCTTATCTCATCGATCATGGCCCCTTTTATCCTCTGCTTCACAAAGGACTCAAGTTTACCGAGCTCCTCTTTATATCTCTCAAGGGACTCAAGCAGTCCGGTAATTCCTGCACTTATCAGATCATCTATAGTAAGCTGTGGTGGAAGCCTCCAGCTCAATCTCAAGGCAGTGTATTTAATATAGGGGAGGAAGGATCTGATTACCTCCTCCACTGTTACCTCGCCACCTCCTGTTGGGGGTACACAGGGGGAAACTTTGTTTCCCCCTGTGAGACCCCCAGCTGTTACTTCGCCACCAGCTGTGACATCCTCTTTAACAGGATTATCCACAGCTATCCTCCACCCCATATAAGATTATCCTCACTGTTACCTCACTACCTTCTGATTAGGGAGTTCCCTTCCAAGAGAATGGGAAAAGAGGCTTCTGATGAAAAACTGCAACCCGCCTTTGATTCGCCTTTCTCCATCGAGGAGTCTCTCTGCTATCTCTATCATTGCCTTAGAGGCAGGGGAATTGGGATAGAGGTCCACAACAGAACGCTGAGCCATAACAGCCTGCCTCACACTCTCATCCATCGGAATAAAACCTGTGTAATCAAGGGATATATTTAAAAATCTCTCTGCTGTTATAGAGAGCCTCCTGAAGATATCAAAGGCCTCGTCAGCATCCTTTGCTGAATTCACAACTATATGGAAATCCTTCTCCTGATATCTTGTAAAAAGGACCTTTATAATGGCATAGGCATCTGTGATGGCAGTAGGTTCAGGAGAGGTTATAACCACTATATCCTCTGCCGCAGTACAGAAGAAGCCCACATTCTCGGATATCCCGGCTGGGGTATCTATGAGCAGGACATCTATGTCAGGTCTGAGGGAGTCAAAGCCCTCTATTATCCTTAATCTCTGGAATTCATCAAGATTTGTCAGTTCCTGGATACCCGAACTGGCAGGAAGGATCTTTATGCCAAGGGGGCCCTCAATAATAATCTCCTCAAGCTCCTTCTCTCCGTTGAGGAAATGCTGGATTGTGTAACGGGGAGCAAGATGGAGAAGGACATCTATATTGCTGAGACCGAGGTCGGCATCGAATATCATCACCTTCCTACCGAGCCTCCTCATTGCAACAGCGAGGCCTGCGACGAGATTTGTCTTTCCAACTCCTCCCTTACCACTCGTTATGGCTATCGTCCTTATAGGTCTTTCAGGCATTAGCACCTCCTGGTTAAGAGAAATTCTTTTGCCTCGCCACCTTTATCTGAAAGACCATCAAAGGATGAGAGGGGATAACCCTTGCTCAGGATCAGGTTTGCCAGCTCTTCAGGAGAAGGAAATTTTATATCGTCAGGGACTATCTGCCCTGTAGTAATATACGAGATGGGTCTATTGTATATGAGGGAAAAATTATATAACTGACCGAATCGAACAGCCTCATCGATCTTTGTAAAGGCGATACAACTGTAAGGGATCTCCTTATAGATTGAAGATGCCTCGATCATAGAGCAGTCGTCGGAATTGGCACTTATGAGAAGATGAATCTCCAAGGCAAAACCTCCTGCTGGTTTGCGGAGAAGATCGGAGCAGAGGCTTGAAAGGTTTTTTACGAATTCCCTGTCGTAGGGACTCCTGCCGGTGGTGTCTATGAAGATGGTGTCCCTTGAGGAGGAAAATCTCTCAAGACCTTCCCTGAGCCCTGCCTCGGTAGAGACCACTACAAGGGGGATACCCATAATCTTTGCATAAATCCTGATCTGCTCTATCGCACCTATCCTGTAGGTATCAAGAGAGAGGAGCCCCACCCTTCTACCCTGCCTCTGAGCAACCCAGGCAAGTTTTGCAATTGTGGTGGTCTTCCCCACCCCTGTGGGCCCTATAAGCATTATGGCCTTTTTATTAAAAGAGGGTCTCCTGACATTCAGCTCTGAGGCAATGACCATGGGAAGCCCATCAATGGATTCTGCCTTTTCGCAAAGCCTGAGGCCAAATTCCTCTCTAATTGCCCTATCCCGGAGATAAAGGAGTATCTCTCTCTTCTTCTGAGGAAGGTTCAACTCATAGCCATAGGCCCTCAATTCTTGGATTGTACCCTTCAGCTCTGAAATCTCCTGAAGAAGAGACTTCATATCCACCAGATCGTCACCTTTAATCGACCCTTCAACACCTTTCTTTACCGAGACCTGTGATGAGATGGTATGCTCAGGAAGGGTCTCGTCAAAGTCCACTGCAGCAATTACCTCTACTGATTTCAGAAGACCCCTCCTCTTCTCTTCTGTGGAAAGGATCACTGCATCCCCACCAAGCTCTTTCTTTACCATCTCAAGGGCCTCAGAAAATCTCCTGGCACTAAATCTCTTAATCTTCATATCTCACCACCCCCACTGTGTATATCTTTACAGAAGGCAATATCTCTGATGTAGAGAGAACCACGAGTGATGGCATAATCCTCTCTATAAGCTTTCTCAGGAATCTCCTCACAATTGGTGATGTTATTATCACAGGCTGTATCCCCTTCAGTCTCTCACCAGCACCTGTGATAGCCTCTTCAAGAGACTTAAGGAGTCTTCCATAAAGCTCTGGTGAAATATGACCTCCTGACTCCAATGCCTCCTTAAGAAGGATCTCCCATTTAGGATCAAGGGTGATGGCATAGATGGAACCATCCTGAGTGGAGTATTGCTTTGTAATAAATCTTGAGAGGGCCTGCCTCACATACTCTGTAAGGATCTCTATATCCTTTGTCTGGTTGGAGTAGTCAAGTAATGTCTCGAGGATTGTGACCATGTCATTTATCGGTACCCTCTCTTTAAGAAGGGCCTGAAGGACCCTCTGCACTCCACCAAGGGTCATCTGCTGAGGAATGAGCTCATCTACAATCTTGGGATAGTTCTTTGATACATTATTCAGGATATTCTGGACCTCCTGTCTCGTGAGAAGCTCCCAGGCATGGGACTTTATGAGCTCTGTTATGTGGGTCACAATAACCGTGGGGACATCCACAACCATATAACCCTTGAGCCTTGCATTCTCCACCTCAGCCTCTTCTATCCAGTATGCTGGGATACCAAAAGCTGGCTCCTTTGTGGGTATTCCCCTTATGGGCCCTTCCTTTCCAGGAGATATAGCTAAGTAATGACCCATTATCACCTCAGCCCTTCCCACCTCGATGCCCCTTATATAGAAGGAATATTCATGGGGCCTGAGCTGAAGATTGTCCTTTATATGGATTGAGGGGATCACAAAACCAAGTTCTTGGGCAAGCTGTCTTCTCATAGCCTTTATCTTTCCAAGGAGTAGAGCTTCTCCCTCCACAAGACCTATGAGACCATATCCGATCTCAAGTGTCATGGGTTCTATCTCGATAAAGGACTCAACAGGTGGCTCTTTTGGAGGAGTCTCAGGCTGAACCTCCTTAACAGGTCTTCCTATTACATAGGCAAGACCAGCCAAGGCAAGGGAAAGGGTAAAGAAGGGCAGATTGGGAAGGCCAGGAATGATACCGAGGAAAAAGAGGAGGGCTGAAGCTGTCCAGAGTGACCTGGAACTCATGAGTAACTGAGAGACCATATTCCTTCCAAGATCAGTCTCAGTGCCCGCCCTGCTTATAACTATGCCAGCAGCCGTGGAGACAAGGAGTGCCGGTATCTGGGCCACGAGTCCATCACCAATTGTGAGGATCGTGTATGTCCTGAGGGCCTCACTGATAGGAAGCCCCTGCTGAAGGACCCCGATTATCAGTCCCCCTATAATATTTATCCCTGTGATGATCAGACCTGCTATGGCATCCCCCCTTACGAATTTGCTTGCGCCATCCATCGCTCCATAGAAGTCTGCCTCTTGGGCTATAAGTGCCCTCCTTCTCCTTGCCTCTTCATCATCTATAATCCCAGCGTTCAGGTCTGCATCTATTGCCATCTGTTTTCCGGGCATGGCATCAAGGGTGAATCGTGCTGCCACCTCAGCAATCCTTCCGGCACCCTTTGTAATAACCACAAAATTGATTATCACAAGGATCAGAAAGACTATGAATCCCACGGCATAATTGCCTGCCACGAGAAAATTTCCGAAGGACTCTATAACCTCACCTGCAGCCTGTGGGCCCTCATGTCCCTTAAGAAGTATGAGCCTGGTAGATGCTATATTCAGTGCCAGTCTGTAGAGAGTCGCAACGAGAAGGATCGTGGGGAAGGCAGAAAGATCAAGAGGCTTTTTTATAAAGATACTTGAAATAAGTATCACAATGGAAAGTGAGATAGATAGGCTCAACAGGAGGTCAAGGACTATCGGGGGTATGGGAAGGATCATCACCCCTATTATCCCTGTAATACCAGTAGCAACCACAACATCAGCCCTCTTCTGCAACCATCCTTTCATGCCACACCCCTTAATCTGTATATGTAGGCAATTATCCTTGCTACAGCCCTGTAGAGTTCTTCAGGGATATAGGAATCAATCTTCAATCTAAAAAGTGCCCTTGCAAGGGCCTTGTCCTCGTAAATAGGGACTCTGTGAGCCCTTGCTATCTCCTTTATTCTCTCAGCAATAATACCTGCACCCTTTGCCACAACCTTAGGGGCCGGTGTCTCACCCCTTTTATAAAGGAGGGCAACAGCAATATGAATCGGATTTGTTATTACGACTGTTGCCTTTGGAACCTCTGAAAGCATCCTCCTCCTGGCAAACTCCCTCTGAAGACTCCTTATCCTCGCCCTGATAAGAGGATCACCCTCCGTCTCCCTGAATTCCTCCTTTAACTCCTGTCTGCTCATCCTTAAGGACCTCTCAAAACGAAATCTTTCGTAGAGGTAATCAATGGAACCTAACAGGAAGAATATCAGGAATATCGTAATCGTTGAGTGCTTTAGAATCTGAAGACCTCTCTCCTTTATATCTCCGAAATCCATTGCTGGCATCTCAGAAAGGGGGATAAGGAACTTCTTAACAATGATATAAAGAACAAGGGCACTGAGGAGGAATTTCAATAAATCCTTTAGGGCCTCATAGAGGACCCTTATAGAGAAAAGCCTCTTCAGACCTGAAAGGGGATTCAGTCTCTCCAGATTCACTTCAAGTGGCTTAAATACAGCCCCGCCCTGAAGAAATCCCGAAAGCAATGCCATCAGAAGCCCTGCAATGAGATAAGGCATAAGGAGCATCAAACTCTCCACCATAGCCCTTCTTATCACCTCTATGGGTTCGATCTCGATCTTGAATCTCAGGAGTGCCTCCGTCTGAGCGGATACCTCCCTAAGGAGCCTTTCTCCTCCCACTACAAGGGCTATCAATATCCCTCCTGAGGCAGAAACAGAGATGAGTTCCCTGCTACGGGCAACCTCACCCTTTTCTCTCGCCCTCTCTCTCTTTCGCGGCGTCGCCTGTTCTGTCTTCTCTTCAAATTCAGCCATCCTATCTCCTCATGAGATAAAGAAACCTCATCAATTCTTCCTTCATCCCCTCAAAGGATGAGGTGAAGAAGTAGATATAAGCAGGAAGGGAAATCATTATCATCAAGAAACCGAGACCTATATAAACGGGATAGGCTACGAAGAATACATTCATCTGTGGAACAGACCTTGAGAGAAAGCCCATTATAATATTCGTAACCATCATCACGATCACAACACCTGCTGAGAGCTTAATGCTTAATCTCAGGAGGCGATTACCCATATCTATCATCTCCTCTGGCACTGCCTTAAAGGAAAGGGTCCCTGGTGGGATTATCTCGAAACTCCTGGCAAATATATAGATGATCTCCCTGTAAACACCTGTAACAAAGAATACAAAGAAGGAGAGTATCCAGAAGAACCTCGATATCTCTGTGGAATAGCCTGCCTCAGGATCAAAGACTGTTGCCATAGAAAGCCCCATAGTGTTACTTATGATCTGCCCTGACATCTCAGCCACAATAAAGACGGTCCTGACAACCATTCCAATAACAATCCCGGCAATCAACTCTGAAAGGATGAGCCCAGAAAGATAGGCCTCACTTAGTGGCGAGGTTTTAATATCGACAACAGGTGTAAGAAGAAATGAAAAGGCAATGATAAAACCGATCTTGAATAAAGGCGGAATATTCTTACTCCCTGTTACGGGCAGAAGGACCATCACAATGCTGGTTCTCAAAAGTATGATTAAAAACTTTACAATCTCCTTAGCCCCAATCTCCATCTATCTCACCATCCTTCAGTGGCGAAGTAATAGTCCTGGAATCTTCTCCATAATCCATATCGTAAAGGCCATAAGCTCCCTCGCGATCCATGGCAACATAAAGAAGAGGCATAGAAAGACAGCTATTATCTTTGGTACAAAGACAAGGGTGAATTCCTGTATCTGTGTGACAGCCTGAAAGAGGCTCACAATAAGTCCAACGAGGAGGCTCACCAAAAGCACAGGCCCTGCCACAAAGAGTAGGGCTTTTAGAGACTCACCCGCTATATCCCTCAGTATATCTATCGTCATTGAAAACTCCTTACCAGTGAACCTACCAGGAGATTCCATCCATCCACCATCACGAATAGCAGTAGTTTAAACGGTAAGGATATGAGAACAGGTGGCAACATCATCATACCCATGGAGAGGAGTATGCTCGAGACGATCATATCTATCACAAGGAATGGAAGATATATGAGAAACCCTATCTGAAAGGCGGTACTGAGTTCACTGATCACAAAGGCTGGCACAACAACCCTTAGAGGAAGCTCTTCGGGTCTTGAGGGAATAGAGACCTTGGAGAGTTTTACGAAGAGGGCAAGGTCCTTCTCTCTGGTCTGCCTGAGCATAAAACCCTTGAGGATTGGCTCTGCCCTTTTAAAGGCCTCATCTATTGATATCTCCTTCTTTATGTATGGTCTAACTGCCTCTTTCATCACACTGTCCATCGTTGGACCCATTATGTAAAGGGTTAAGAAGAGGGAGAGGCCTATAATCACAGAATTGGGAGGGATGTTGGGACTTCCAAGACCCTGCCTCAGGATGCTCAATACCACGACTACCCTTGTGAAGGATGTAAACATCACGAGGATAGAGGGTAGAAGGGATAAGAATCCGATAAGGATGAGTACCTCTATGGCAGGCTCAGTTATCTTCATTTACCCTCTTCTTCATCTCCCTTATTAATCTCAATCTACTTTCGGTATCAGAGGTTATCCTATCAGGCACCCTCTTGAGAACCTTCATCTCTGATGGTGTAATCCCTATGTAGAGGAGTTCATCCCCTATCTTCATGACAGCTATAGCCACACCCCTCCTCTGATCAATCACCCTGTAGGCCAATATATTTATGAGCCCCATCTCCCCAGCCCTTCTCCTCTGGAGAAATCCATAAAATACAAGGAGGAGGCCAAGGATAACAGAGAAGGCAAGGATTATCTCTATATATGGTGCATTCATCTTAACTGCCTTATCCTCTCCTGTGGGCTTATCACCTCGGTGAGTCTGATCCCGAACCTCTCATTAATCACTACAACCTCACCTCTTGCCACGAGCCTGTTATTTACGAGTATCTCTAAGGGCTCTCCAGCAGGTTTATCAAGTTCCAGTATAGAACCCTGACCGAGCTGGAGGAGGTCCCTTATTGCCATCCTTACCCTTCCGAGTTCCACCGAGACCTCCACTGGAATATCAAGAAGAAAGTCAAGGTCCCTCTGCATACCCTTTGTCTCTGACGATGTCTTTTCCGTCATATCCTTATCCTCCTAATGTATTGCTGTAATCCTTACGGCATGACTTCCCCTGCTTGATCCCATGATGCCGCTGAACTTTTTAATCCCCTGAACCTTTACAGGTAGATCATCACCCGTGCCCCTTGAAAGGGTCAGTACATCTCCTGGCTTAAGGTGCAAGAGCTCACCAAAGGTGAGGGTGAATCGGGCAAGCTCCACAGAAACCTCCAGCTCTGCCTCAAGGATTACCCTTTTCAATGCCTCTATCCATTCCCTGTCTTCAGCCACCATCACCTTTCGGAAAACCTGTTCTGCAAAAGGCTCAATAACTGAGAAAGGGATGATAAGAAAGGCCTTTCCAGAAAATTCATCTATATTCACCTGAAACTCTGCTTTTATAATCGCCTCAGAAGGTGTGGCAATCCCTACAGCATCTATCTCTGTCTCAAAGCCACTAAATTCAGGATTTATAACAACCAGATCCCTCCAGGCCATACTGAGATCATTCATGGCAAGAAGCACCACCCTCTTTGCCACGCGCTCCTCAGTAGAGGTAAAGGGTCTCTGCTCAGGGGCCTGCATCCTAACCTTCCGACCTCCAAAAAAGAGCTCTACAAAGGCAAATACCAGTCCTGCCTCAAGAATAAAGAGGGCACCTCCATTTAAGGGATTAAGTCTAAGGGAGCTTATGGAGGAGCCCGATGGTATCATCTTTTTGAGTTCACTGAATCTTACATACTCTAAGGGTCTGGGAATAACCTCAATGGGCTTATATAAAAGGGTTGAAAGGGAATTCCGGAAGGAGATGCTGAACTTCTGAAATATCCTTTCAAGACCAGGAGCACCTCTGAGAGGCCTCAATGCCTCCCTGAAATCGTAGGGCCTTACCTCAAAGGCCTTATTCTTTGACTCAGTGCTTATCCTTCCTGTCTGGATCCCCTTCAAAAGGGCCTCCACCTCTTCCTGAGAAAGGATCCTGCTCATATTCCTCACCTACTGCATCACAAATTCTGTAAAATATAGATTTTTAAATACATCCTTTCCCATAACCTGATTTGCCCTCAGGAGTATCTCATCTTTAAGGTGCATCTTCCCCTCAGGACTTGCTATGAGTTCCACGGACTTACTGCTCACAAGGGTGATTATGGCATCCCTTAACTGCGGGATTCTTGACATGACAAATTCCCTCTCTCTTTCATCAACCATCTCAAACTGCATCGTGACCTTCAAAAATCTCCCCTGTTCAAGGAGATTGAGGATAAAGGGATCAAGGGCAACAAGGGCTGGTCTCTGGGTCTTACCATGGATCTCTTCCTGAGGGGTCTCTGACTTCTTCTTTCCAAAGACAAAGAAGTAACTGATACCCCCTGCAAGAAGAATAACAAGCACTGATATAATTATTAGCAGTAAACCCCTCTTTCCTCCCTTCCTCTCCTGATGCATCTCTTCAGTTCTCTCCTCTGCCATCTGACCCTCCCTTCTGAGAATTTACTAATAGAGATACAAATTCCGTGCCAGATAAAGATCTCCATGAAATTTAAGGATTTTTACAGGGCAACCCCTTCATCTGCCAAAAAAATGACAAGGAGGTGTTAAAGGAAGGACTAACAGGGGGAGGGGTCCCCCTGTCTCTTATTATCTCTTAAGGTTCACCATCTCCTGGAGAAGTTCATCTGTTGTGGTGATTATCCTTGAATTCGCCTGGAATCCCCTCTGAGCAGAGATCATCTTAACGAACTCCTCGGCAAGGTCTACATTGCTGAGCTCTAAGGTATTGGAGAGGATCCTTCCAAGGCCTGAGGTCTGGGGCATTCCCACTATTGGCTGGCCTGAGTCAAAGGACTCTGCGTAGAGATTTCTTCCCATCTTTACCAATCCCGTAGGTGCCAGGAATCTCGCAAGGGCCACCTGTGCCAGGGTCCTTGTCTGTCCGTTTGTAAATATCCCGGTTATCACCCCATCCTCGGATATCACAATATTCTTCAAAAAACCAGCAGGATATCCGTCCTGACTGAGGCTCATAAGGGAGAAATCCGATGCAAACTGTGTGGAGTAGTCAAGACCATTTCCTGGGGGTGATTCGCCTGTGCCAGAGCCATAATTAAATCTGATTGCCTGGGGCAAGAGACCTGTTCCAAAGTTGAAGTTTATGGGTCTTGTATTGTCAGTATTGAGGGAACCGTCTGGATTAAATATAAGGGTCTGGGTTCCTGCATCAATGAACTGCCCTGGGTTCGCTGGGTCTTCGTAAAGATAATGGACATCCCATGTATTCGGACCGGTCTTCACGAAATAAAGGGTTACCTGATGGGCACCACCCTGAGAGTCATAGACGGTGACAGAAGAGGAAAAATTGTAGTTTGCTGGATCATTCTTAATCCCATCTCCGTTTGCATCAATGGTAAAAGGGCCTGGTGGCACTGCTGCCTCTGAGTTGAGATTGATGCCTATCGTTACTGATGTGGTCATATGGGCTGGAGTCTGCCTCATGGCAATCTTGAGATTCCCCAGGGTACCTGTTATATTGCCAGAGGCATCGGCGAGATATCCCTGAAGAATCAGACCATCAGGATTCACTATATCTCCATCCTTATCAATCTGGAACTGACCAGCCCTTGTATAATACCTCGCACCTTCATCAGTCACGATAAAGAAGCCGTCTCCGTCAATGGCAAGGTCAAGGGCATTTGCAGTTGTTTCAAAGGAGCCCTGTGTAAATAATGGGGTTATACTGCTCACGAGCACACCCCTTCCAATCTGCGAGGTGCCAGCAAGACCTGTTATTGTCTGACTCAGGACATCACCGAAGGATACCCTGCTTGCCTTAAAACCAATGGTATTCATATTTGCGATATTGTCACCAATGACGGAAAGATATACGCCATTGGCATTCATACCACTTATCGCTGTGTAAAGGGATGTAAGCATATCAAACACCTCCTATCTCTTTGATATCAGATAGCTGAACCTTATCTCCACCCTCCAGTATGATATAGGTGATGTTATCCTCAAAGGTGATCCCTGTCACAACACCTTCCCTAACCTCCTCACCGTGAGCATATCTGATCCTCTTTCCAATAAGGGATATGGTTAATGTATTCTGAAGGGAATTCTGGTAGAGGAGGAGATCCTGCATCTTCCTGTCAAGGTTCTGGAGTTTCTCAAGGGAGCTGAACTGAGCAAGCTGGGCTGTCATACCTGTGCTATCTAAGGGTTTGAGGGGATCCTGGAATCTCAACTGGGTGATGAAGAGCCTCAGAAAATCATCCTTTGAAAGACCACTCTTAATGTTAGCAGTAGCCCTCTGAAGGTTATCCCTGATCCTTACTTCGCCACCTATGGCAGAAGTCTCCATAATAACACCTCCTGCTTATACGAAGATACTTATGCCCGAAGGGCCTTCTGAATTGCTTAAAAAGGGATTCTGGCAAGATGCCGATTCAAGGGTTTTGAAACCATCCCTGATAATCCTCTTCTGTTCTGGTGTGATCAGATCATCTCTGTTTCTACCTCCTATATCTACGGCAAGATTACCTACTGTTAAACCCTCTTTGATGAGCACTGAGGTTATATGAGGTAGATTTATCTTTATCAGATCAGCCGTAACAGGATCAGAGGCATTTATAGATCCGTTAATAACTCCTTTCTGAAGGCTCAATCTTATATGAAGCCTTCCAAGCTCCTCTTGGTCAATAGAGACCCTTAGAACCCTGATCTCCCCTTCCATGCCTTTATTATCAATCCATTCTATTACCTGATGCCACTTAACTTCATGAGATTGCATCCCCTGAGATTTCTCTCTTACTGTTACTTCGCCACTAAGTGGGGTAGAGAGATTTTCGGAGATTATGTTGAAAAAACTGTTTTTATCACTGCTACTGTCACCTCGCCACCCACTGTTACTTCGCCACCAATCGGATGTAAAGATATCGGTCTGCTTACTGTCAATAGATTCTCCCTTCTTATCCTTCTGGTCTGAAAGGTAAAATATACCCGTCTCTTTAACTGTTACCTCGCCACTAACTGTTACCTCGCCATCTGCTGTTGGATCAGCAGGAATCACCTCAGGGAAGATAACATCCCCTTTATTCTTTAAAGAGGGAATGGGAGGAGAGACAGGACTTTCCAGGTTCGTTAAAACTGTTACCTCGCCACTAGAAACTGCCACCTCGCCACTAAGTAGTGATAGGGAGCTACCAAGGGTGTTATCCGGTCTTGAGGGTGAAGTAGATGATCCACCATTATTTAGATGAGACCCTACGGGTGGAGTGCCCATCAGGAGGGATGTGGCCTCATCCCCCTGAGGTGAGGGCATATAAGGGAGATTCCTCCTATCCACCTTTATAAGGGAGGCCTCACCGTTACTTTGCCACTTACTGTCATCCTTACTTAGTCCGGGGTAACTGTCAGAAAGGTCCAAGAGGGCCTCAAAAGAGACCCTGACAGATGTGGGAGGTCTCACAGAGTGGGGTACCTCACTTAGTGGCGAAGTAACAGTTGTGAGACCCCCAACTGTTATTTCGCCACCTATAGATGAAAGGGCTTCGACCACATCAACCATAAGATTCATGCATGGAGAATATCAAAATCTATGCCAGGACTTAGTGGCGAAGTAACAGTACTTAGTGGCGAAGTAACAGTATGAAATTGCCCTGAAAAGAATATTTTTCTAAAAAGGTGAAGAGACCGGGAACTGTTACTTCGCCACTAAGTAAGGAAATTTTTACCTCAATGGAATCCTTTTCCTCTCTTCAGCTGTTACTTCGACACTAAGTGCAGAGAGGTGCTTTGTAATTGCTGCCACCTTTGAGGGGTCCATTGTGGCAAGGATTGCACCTGCCTTTCTTGGTCTCATCCCTTTTAATATCCTGGCAGCCCTCTCCTCTTCAATGGCCGAGAGTCTTATCCCTGCCTCTTCTGGGGGCATAGACTCATAAACCTTTACGAGATACTGCAGATCCTCTGACCTCTTCTGTTCTATTCTGTCCAGGAGGGCATTTATCTCTTTTAAAAGCTCTGAATATCTCTTAATCTTCTCATCGAGCTCCTTTTTAAGGGCTTTGAGCCTTTCTTCTTCTATCTTAAGGGCTGCCTCCCTTTCGTCAAGTGCCTTCTGCCTTTTCTGGATGAGCGTCACCGGATCATCCTGACAGTAAAGTAGGTCAGGTAAGAGGAGAGAGAGAACAAAGATGATAGCTCCAAACTTAGTGGCGAAGTAACAGTACTTAGTGGCGAAGTAACAGTTCCTACTCACCCCTCAGCCTCCTGGATATGAAATGGAAGTCTGCCTCTCTCTGTTCATCGCGAGAGGCCTTTCTCGCCCTCTCGATAATCATCCTTTTCATAAGTATCTCAAGAAGCCTCTTTTCCCTGTTAATCTCCAAGGCCCTCTCCTTCTTCTTATTAAGTTCCTCTTCGAGAATCTTCATCTCTGTCTTCTCGTTAAGGGCCGTATCGTGGAGATTAAAGAGGGCTTGATAATATAACTCCATATCAGAGGGATTAAGAAGAGCAGGAGAATTCCTGAAGGATCTTACAATCCTCTCTATTTCTACCTCAATAGACTTGAGCCTCTCGTCCTTGGCATCAATCTCATCTCGCGTCCTCTTTATCTCCAGCTCTATCTCATCCACTGCCTGTTCCTTCAGCCTTATAATCCTTTTTATCCTCTTGTCCGTCATCTTTGCCTCCTGTCAAATAAAAGAATAAGGTCCTGGACACTATCGGAGAGGTCTCGCCTCTCCTCCATTCCCTGTCTTATATAGACCCTAAGGGATTCCATCATCTCTATGGCATAATCAATCTTGGGATTTGAGCCAGGTTTATAGGCACCAAGATTTATCATGTCCTCATACTTTTTATATGTAGCAAGGGTCTCTACAAATCTCATGGCATACTCTCTGTGTGTTTCGCTTACTATATCAGGCATAACCCTGCTTATACTCTGAAGGACATCTACGGCAGGATAAAGGCCTTCTGCTGCGAGTTCCCTCGAAAGGATGATATGTCCATCAAGGATTGCCCTCGATGCATCAGCAATAGGATCGGCCATATCATCACCCTCGACAAGGACTGTATATATTCCTGTAATGGAGCCCCTTTCAAAGGCCCCTGCCCTTTCAAGAAGTCTCGGAAGGAGTGTAAATACCGATGGGGTGTATCCCTTTGATGTGGGCGGTTCTCCAGTGGCAAGCCCTATCTCCCTCTGTGCCTGGGCAACCCTTGTAAGGGAATCCATAAGGAGAAGGACATCATGACCTTCATCCCTGAAATATTCAGCGATGGCTGTAGCGGTAAAGGCAGCCCTCACCTTCTTCAAGGGTGGATCCTGGGCAGTGGATACAACCACAACTGACTTTTCGAGCCCCTTCTCACCAAGATCCTTTTCTATAAAATCCTTTACCTCCCTTGCCCTCTCACCTATAAGGGCTATCACTGTAACAGTTGCCTCAGTAAATCGTGTTATCATTCCCATAAGGACGCTCTTTCCCACACCCGAACCTGCCATGATACCAATCCTCTGGCCTTTCCCACATGTGAGAAGACCGTTGATTACCCTTATACCGAGATCAAGGGGTTCTGTTATCCTCTTTCTGTTAAGGGGGCTCACAGTAAAACCTGAAAGGGGATAGTCCTTTCCATAGATGGGCCCTTTTCCGTCTATAGGGATGCCCTTGGCATCCACGATCCTCCCTATAAGGGATGGAGAGACCTTCACAGAGGTCCTCTTCCCTTCATTAATCACCCTGGCACCAGGCCTGATCTCCGTCATATCTCCTGTAGCCATAAGGAGGGCCCTTCCATCTTTGAACCCCACCACCTCTGCGTCAATGCCTACAGGATCATCAGAGATAATCCTGCAGAACTCCCCAATGACAGGCCTAATACCAGAGACCTTTATCAAAAGACCTGTTATCTCTTCAACCCTTCCATAGACCTTTAACGAGTCAGCCTCTTTTATCTTTGAGATCAAGTTCGAGATCACCTTCTCTACTTTTACCTCGGGGATACACAGGGGGGAATATTCATTCCCCCCTGTGAGACCCCCGACTTTTACCTCGCCCTCTGCTGTCATATCCTCTCCGAAATCTCCTTCAGTAGGGTTTTAAGCTGTTCGTCTATATCTGTTATAACCTCCTGAAAGGGAGTCATAATTCTGGAACCATAAGGTGGCAGAGATGGATCAGGTTCGATCACAATATCCGGATAGATCTTTAAAAGGCCCGGACTTCCCTTTTCAAATACCTCAACAAGCAACGGATTTACCCTTATCACGACCTGGCCCTGCCTCTCTATCCTCTTTAACCCCTCCTCCGTCATCTGAAGGACCACCTCAGGATTCACACTTATCTCCCTGACCATTATCTTCCTTGCAATACTGAGGGCCAGCTCTATTATCCCATGCTTCATCCTCTCTTTAAACTCTTCTTTAAAGGAGATAAACTGGGCAATGAGGTCTTCAAGTCTGCTGAGGATAATCTTCATCTCCTTCTCAGCCATCTCCTTACCTGCCCTCTCACCTGAGGCAAATCCCCTCTCATAGGCCTCCCTTTCTATCTCCTCCAGCCTGCTGGAAATCACAGGAGGATTTTCAAAGACTGGCGGATCAAATCTCGAAAGTCCTTCTGCATCTCCTCTCAGTTTATACAACAACGCCCTCCCCTCCTTTACTGATAATAATCCTTCCTTCCTTTTCAAGCCTCCTTGCCACAGAGGCTATGTTCTTCTGGGCCTTCTGTATATCCGAGACCCTCACAGGGCCTTTTGCCTCCATCTCATCTTTAAGTATCTGGACTGCCCTCTGGGACATATTTTTGAATATCTTCTCCTTGAGGGCCTCTGTTGCTGTCTTGAGGGCAATTGCAAGGTCATCAGTGGAGACCTCCTTGAGGATAAGCTGTATAGACCTGTCATCAAGGGTTATGAAATCCTCAAAGGTAAACATATTCTCACGGATCTCATCAGCCAGGTCTATATCCTGTTCTTCTATCTTTTGAAAGACTATCTCCTCAGTGACCTTATCGCAATAGTTCAGTATATCTGCTAAGGCCTTTGTGCCTTTTAATTCCCTTATCCTTCCCGCCCTTAGTGGCGAAGTAACAGTTGAAATCCTTATCCTTCCCTTCAATATCTCTCTGAGCTCTTCTATACCCTCCTCAGGGATCCTCTCCATTACTGCTATCCTTGAGGCAACCTCTCCTTTTAATTTATCAGGAAAGAGGTTTAAGACCTTTGCAGCCTTTTCAGGCTCCATAAGAGAAAGGGCCATGGCAATTATCTGGGGATGTTCATTGCGGAGCACTGCTGCTAAGGCCTTTGGATCGGTTCCTTCAAAAAGCTCAAAGGGACTCTCCTCGGAGATTATCTCCATAACCTCCCGTGCCCTCTCCTCTCCCAGTCCTCTCGGAAGGAGATTCTTTATAAAATCAGGCCCTGAAACAGGTATCTCATCTCTTTCAATGATCCCTGCTGCCTCCTTTATTACTTCCTCAAGGTCTTTCTTTGTCACCCTCCTGAACCTCTTCATCTGAAGGGTAAGGGTTTTTACTGTAACAGGATCCAGTGACTTCAGGACCTCAGAGGCCACATCCTCTCCCAGGGCAATCAAAAAGAGGGCTGCCTTCTCATATCCCTTAAGCCCCATCTCACCTCTCCTCAATCCATCCCTTTATAAGCTGGGCAGCCTTTTGAGGATTCTTCCTTGCCCATTCAAGGATGTCAGGTCTTCTAATACCTTGTAGCTCCATAGCCTTCTCAATCTCAGCGACAGTGGCAGGGACCTTCATCTCGACCCTCCTGACGGGAGTTGTAATTGCCTTTATAATCGGCCTTATAACGAAAAGAAAGAGTAGTATCAATCCAAGAATGGGAAGAGAATATTTCGCAACAGTAATCACTACAGGCACTATCTCCTTTGAGACATCTGGTCTCTCTTCAATCATTATGGGCTCCTCAGTGAAGGGCATATTGATAACCCTCACATCATCCCCCCTTTCAGCAACGAAACCAACCGCATTCTTTACCATCTCTTCAAATCTCTTCATCTCCTCCTCTGTCCTCGGGATATATTTCTTCTCCTTTGTTCCCTCTGCCTGGATATAAGTGCCATCCACAAGGGCAACAACTGTAAGCCTCTTTATCTCACCAGGTGCCACAACTGTATGACTGACGGTCTTGCTTATTTCATAATTAACTGTCTCACTCTTCTTTTCACTGTAAGAGGTTGCAGAAAGGGCTGTCCCGGTCTTTCCAGGTATATTGGAGGCCACCCCAGGGATACCACCCGGTGCGGTCCTGTTGGTCTTCTCTGTGATCTTCTGTTCACTCCTGGCGACCTGACTCTCTGGGTCGTATCTCTCCTCTGTCTTCTCGATCTTTGTAAAATCTATCTGTGCAGAGACCTTTGCCCTTACCTTACCCTTACCCACAACAGGCTCCAGTATTGCCACAACCCTATCCTCAAGGGTCTTCTCAACAGTCTGCTGGAATTCCAGCTGATTCTGGGTAAGGGCAATAAGTTCACCTCTTCCGGGAGAGGAGAGCAATGTGCCACTGCTATCCACTACTGTCACATCTTCAGGACTGAGCCCATCCACGCTGCTTGCCACAAGGTGGACGATCCCCTGAATCTGGGACTGGGAGAGCCTTCTGCCAGGTCTTAATTTTAAAAAGACTGACGCCTTTGGCCTCTCCCCCTCCTTAGCAAAGAGACCTTTTTCAGGGATTGCAAGATGGACCCTGCAGAATTCCACCTCCTGAAGACTTCTTATTGTCCTTGCAAGCTCTCCCTGAAGGGCCCTCTGATAATTGAGTCTCTGGACAAAGTCCGTCATGGTAAAGTCTCTTTTATCAAAGATCTCAAATCCGACCCCTCCTCCCTGTGGCAGACCCAGGGCTGCCAGTTCGAGCCTGAGGCTATAGACCCTGTCAGAAGGAACCATTATCCCACGGGATGTCACGCGATAAGGAACCCTCATCTCTTTAAGTTTCTGGATTATCTGTCCGCTATCCTCATCAGAAAGGTTTGTATAGAGGACCTGATATTCCATCTCCCTTGACAAGAAGGCAAAGAGGATGATACCTCCGAGACTCACGGCAAGAACCACAAGAAGGGCTACCTTCTTTTTTGGCTCTAAGGAATTAAACCATTCCTGTATCTTCTTAATCATTGCCAACTGTTACCTCGCCACTGGTACTGTTACATCGCCACCAAGACTGTTACCTCGCCACTGAATTCAGACCTGCATCCTCTGAATCTCTTCATAGGCACTTATAAGCCTGTTACGAACCTCCACCATAAGCTGGAAGGAAAGCTCTGCCTTCTGCATGGCTATAACAGCCTGAGTAATATCTCCTCCTCGTGCAAGCTCCTTCACAGCCTTCTCAGCATCAGACTGTATCTGCTCAAGTTTTCCTATGGCTTCCCTGAGAAGCAGATCAAAGGATCCTTCTGAAACTGCAGAAGGCCTCTGGAGAACTGTTACTTCGCCACTAAGATTGGTATTGATAGAGCTTAGATTATTTATCCTTACCTCAGACATCCTTTCACCCCCTATACCTTTCCAAGTTCAAGGAGCTTCATGAACATATTCTTCGTGGTGTTGAAGGCCGTTATAGAGGCCTCATAGGCCCTGAAGGTCATCAACATATTTACCATCTCCTCAAGGATATCCAGATTGGGAAGCCTGACAAACCCCTTTTCATCAGCATCAGGATGGCTCGGGTCATAGATGATCTTAAAGGGAGATTCGTCTCTTATCACCTCTGCCACCCTTACGCCCTGGAGATACTCATTCCCGGGTTCTATCTCCTTTACTTCAAATATCACATCCCTTCTCCTGTAAGGTTCACCATCGGCAGTTCTTGTGGTATGGAGATTTGCCATATTAGAGACAATAGTATTCATCCTGACCCTCTGTGCCTCAAGAGAAGAAGCGATAACCTCAAGTATTCTAAAGGTATTCATTATTGCCTCCTCAAGGCATTCTTAAACATCCTTATCTTTGCCGAGAGCATATTAAGTCCTGCCTGATAAAGAAGGGCATTCTCTGTAAGGGCTGCCATCTCTCTGTCGAGCTCCACATTGTTTCCATCCTTCCATGTCCCATCATCCCTCTCTACAGGAAGGAAACCCTCTTCAATCTTCACAGGATTAATGTGCCTTTCTGAGGTAAGGCGAAGCTCCAGCATCGATCTTTCAAGGAGATCATCAAAGGAGATATCCTTTGCCCTGTAGCCAGGGGTGTCAACATTAGCAATATTGGAGGTTATTACATTATGCCTGAGACCTGTAAATCTCAAAAGGTTCTCGAGTATCCTGAATCCATCACCCATTTATACCATCACCTCCCTGTTGCCTCACACCACCAACTCCATACATTCCAATTTTCGTGCCAGAAAGATTCATTAGAATTCCTGGCATCTTAATATCCCTTTCACCGGGAAATCCTTTCCTCATAAGGAAATTCCTGCCTGTATTGGTTTAATTTGTTCCTGATAGTCCTCACACTCACTCCGAGGATCTTTGCTGCCAGTGTCTTATTCCCTCCTGTCTCCTCTAAGGTCCTGAGGATCAATTCCCGCTCTATCTCCCTGATCCTCCCTAGCTTCGGGTATTGTATTGAATCCTCAAGCATGAGGTCTCCTGGCTCGATAACCTCCCTGTTACAGAGGAATACCGCCCTCTGAATCACATTCTCCAGCTCCCTCACATTTCCCCTCCAGGGTCTCTTAAGAAGGATCTCCATAGCCTCTTCAGAAAATCCCCTTATATCCTTTCCTACCTCACGGGAAAACCTCTCAAGGAATCTTTTACTTAAGAGCTGGATATCCTCAGGTCTTTCTCTCAAGGGTGGTAGTTTTATGGGAAAGACATTGAGTCTGTAATAGAGATCCTCCCTGAATCTCCCCTCCCTTATCTCAGAGGGTAGATCCCTGTTTGTGGTGGCAATAACCCTTACATCAATACTTATTGACCTCGTAGAACCAAGCCTCTCTATGGATCTCTCCTGAAGAACCCTCAGAAGCTTTGCCTGAAGGTGAAGGGGCATCTCACCAATCTCATCCAGAAGAAGGACCCCGCCATGGGCAAGTTCGAATCTGCCCTTTTTCGTCTCATGAGCACCTGTGAAGGCACCCTTCTCATAACCGAAGAGTTCTGATTCAAGGAGATTTTCTGGAATGGCTGCACAATTAACCGCAACGAAAGGTCCATGAGCCCTTTTACTCCTTCTGTAAATATACCTGGCAAGGAGCTCCTTTCCTGTCCCACTCTCACCAGTAATAAGGACAGTGATATCGCTCATGGCAAGATGATCCGCTATGGTGAGTATCCTCTTCATCTCTGGATTTGCTGTTATAATCTCCTCTTCATGAAAGCCCTTTCCCTCAAGTACTGACTCTATTGCCCTTTTAAGGATTTCGATAGAAAAGGGCTTCATTATATAATCGGTGGCACCACTCTTCATGGCATTCACTGCATTCTCCACTGTTGCATATCCTGTAATGACGAGCACAGGGATCGCCCCAGCAATCCTTCTTATCTCCCTTATCAGGGCAATCCCATCCATACCTGGCATCTTCATATCTGTAATCACTAAGGAATAGCCCTTCTCCTTCAATCTCCTGAGGGCAGATGCCCCTGATTCCACCACATCTGCAGAATAACCAAGACTCTTCACAGCCTCCCTCAGGGCAATCCTCATCTGGCTGTCGTCATCCACTATCAGAATAGGGGCCTTCATGAGGTCATCTCCTTTAGTGGCGAAGTAACAGTTGGTGGCGAGGTAACAGTTACTCCCTGGGAGACCTCATCACTGAGAAGGGATGGGATAGAGAGGATAAAGGTGGTTCCCTCACCAGGTCTGCTCTCCACATTTATAAATCCACCGTGAGCCTGGACTATCCTTGCTGTAATGGTAAGACCGAGACCTGTGCCAGTAGGTTTTGTTGTAAAGAATGGATCAAATATCCTATCAATAATCTCAGGTTCAATACCTGTACCGGTATCCTTGATGATAAAGGAGGTATATCCACCATCCTCTTTGAGATCAACGCTTATATTCCCACCCTCAGGCATTGCCTGGATAGCATTTATAAAGAGGTTCAGGAGGGCCTGCCTCAGGAGATCACCGTCAGCCATGAGAAGAGGATCTTTATCGGTCACATCTATCTGGACATTGCTGGATCTCAAGATTGGGTCGATGATCTCCAGGACGGACCTAAGCAGGTCTCTGAAGGTGATGGGCTTAAGGTTTACCCTCTCAGGTCTTGCAAAGATTAGGATATTCGTTAAGATATTATTTAGTGTTCTTATCCCTGATGTGATACCCCTTGAAAGATCCTTCCCTTTTTCGCTCAGTATCTCATGCTCCAGCATAGTGGCAAAAAGTTCGATACTGCAAAGGGGATTCCTTATCTCGTGGACTATCCTTGCGGCCATCTCACCCATGGCTATCAACCTCTGATTCCTTTCATGTTGCATCTCCAGTTCTCTGAGCCTTGTAATATCTTTTATGATGATGACCTCTCCGATGAGATCTCCATCGCTCACAACAGGTGCACTGGAAAGGATAATGTTCCGCCTCTTCCCATTTGAATAAAGGACAGCCTCTGGACCTTCCCGGTTTATAGAGAAATCCATCTCCGAAAGACCTCTGCCAAGGACCTCCTCAGCCCTCACACCAAAGAGTTCTTCAGCGGAATGATTAATCATTATTATCCTCTCCTGAGGATCTATCACGACCATCGCCTCTTCCATGCTCTGGATAATGGCATTAAGAAAGTCCCTATTTCGCTCCACCTCCTTCAGGGCAGACTCAAGGGCAGAGTTTTTCTTCTGGACCTCCTCTGTAAGAGACCTTATCTTCTCCTGAAGAGATGCATAATAGGACTCAAGACTCTTTGATGCCTTTGTAAAGTTATCAAAGGCCTCATTGAGAAGCTTCAGATCCATAGAGATCCTCCTTAAGCCTCTTCAATAATAGGGTCTCCTCAGCAAGGAGGCCAGTAAGGTTCGTAGAAAAAGGTGCTGTCTTATTCCCTGAATCCTCTCCTGTGATTACAGAAACCCTATAGATTGTCCAGTCCATCTCCTGGGGTGTAAGTTCTCTCTTCTTCTCATCGGAGAGGGCAATCCTGTAATATTTCAAGGCGTCATCCCTTTTCCCTCTTTCGTAAAGAAGGTCTGCAAGCCTCACATAGGAGGATGCATCAGCACCATATTTATCTATGAGCCTCTTTAAAAGTTCTATGACCCTTCCTTCCTTTGTATAAAGGGAGATGGTCATGAGGGTGGGGATATCCTCTTGCTTCAATTCCTTTATCTTAATAAGGTGATCAAGTCCCTTCTTATAATCACCCCTTTTTACCAATGTCATGGCATATGTCCTCTGCTCGCGGTCTGTTAAGGGTATGATGTTACTGATCATGGTAAAGGCCTTCTCAACATCACCAATGGAGAGATAAAACTGGGCCATCAAAAAAGAGGCTCTCCTCTTTTCTTCTCCTTTAGTCTTTCTGAAAAGCCATGAGGAGAGTTCAAAAAATTCCTTTTTAGATTCCCCCATGAGTTCTGCAACCCTGAAGAGAAAATCTGTATTTGAGGGGTCAAGGAATAATCTTGAAAAGTCCCTCCATATAGTGATGAATTCCTCTCTATTACTTCTGCCTGCCTCAAGGAGCGTATCCTTCAGAAACCTCATCGCCTCCTGAGAAGGGTCTCTTTTTAATATCAGTGGCAGGAGGGTACGGGCAGACTCCCTAAGCTTATTCCCTTTTCTGTAAATCTCTGCCTGCAATAGAAGTGCCCTCTCGTAATCCTCTCCGTAGGGATATAGGGATCTCAGTGCAATGAGCCTCTTCATTGCCTCATCAGATCTGCCAAGTCTTATGAGTGATTCGGCACTCATAAGAAGTGCCTTCTGCCTTAGAGATGGCCCAACTGCAGGAACTGTTACCTCGCCACTGGCAACTGTTACCTCGCCACTAAGTGTTGAGTGAAGGATCTGTTCAAAGTATTTCAGGGCCTCCTGAGGTCTGTTCCTTTTTAATTCCAGTATCCCGAGATCCAGATAGGCCCTGTATCTCAGGGGAGCCTCTTTTACTGATGTAAGATACCTTATTGCCTCTTCATATCGACCCAGGGCCAGCCTATTCTCCCCTATATAAAGCCTTGTCTCTGGAGAGGTCTTTATAAATCCCGTATCCCTGAGGAGCAGATCAATATAAAGCTTATTTGCCTCTGAGATCCTTCCCATGAGATGAAGGGTATTTGCCTTTCCAAACTGCACTGCCATGGAATCCCCTGCCATCTCATAATATTTGAGGGCCTCCTGATAAAGACCCTGTGCCCTGAGGGATTCAGCAATACCATAGAAGGCCTCTCTTTTATACTGAGATTCGGGAAAGAGCCTCAACAAAAGCCTGTAGGCCACAGTTGCCTCAGGATAAAACCTCATTCGGGCATAAAGATCTGCCCTTTTAAAATGCGCCTCTTCCTTTATCCGTCCAGTTCCATAGGAGACTGCCCTTTGAAGATGCTCAAAGGCCTCATAATACCTGTTAAGGCCTATTAGAACCTTGGCATAAAGGAGATGGTATAGACCCCTCTCTTCTGCAATGGGCCTTACAGATTGAAGAAGGCTGAGGCCCTTCCTTAATTCACCAGATTTTATAAGCTCGGAAACCTTAGTAAGATCCTCACTTTGTGGCGAACTACCACCACCCTTCGTGGCAAAGGAAAGGTGCTGAAGTAAAGAAAAGAGAAAGAACAGAATAAAGAGGAGGGTCTTCCACCCTCTGCACTGAGTGACGAAGTAACGCTTCAAGCCTCCTGAGAGCCTCATGCCAGAGAAAAAGCAATAAATATGCCAGAATAGAACTACTTGATTAGTAAAGGTTTTTCTGGAAGGTGTCACTTTAATGACATGGGTGGCAAAGTAACAGTAGGGGGTCTCACAGGGGGGAACGACGGGTCGCACAGGGGGAAACTTTGTTTCCCCCTGTGTACCCCCAACAGTGGGGTTAACTGATACCCAATCTCTTCATCTTCTCAATGAGGGTGGTCCTGTTTATGCCAAGAAGTGCCGCTGCCTTTGACCTCACACCACCTGCCTTCCGGAGGGCATTGAGTATGAGGTTCCTCTCTGTTTCCTCAAGAACCTTCGCCAGATCGATCCCTCCTTCAGGTATATCCTCCAGGGTTGGTGGCGAAGTAACAGTGCTCAGTGGCGAAGTAACAGTAGGAAGTCCCTTATCCACCCCTTCTCTCTTCAGGAATCTCTCAGGAAGGTCATCGGGCATCACAACCTCATGAGAGACCAATATCGTCAATCTCTCCACGAGGTTTTCCAGCTCCCTGACATTTCCTGGCCAGTCATATCTCATTAGTACAGCCAGTGCCTCCTCTGAAAATCTGAGAGGCTTACCCTTTCTCTTCCTCTGAAACCTTTTCAAAAAATGATCTAAAAGGAGTGGAATGTCCTCCCTCCTCTCTCTTAGTGGAGGAAGATGGATAGGGATAACATTCAACCTCCAGTAAAGGTCTTCCCTGAACTTACCCTCTCTTACAGCCTCTTCAAGATTCCGGTTTGTTGCTGCAATTATCCTCACATCCACCTTTATGGTCTTCACACCACCAACCCTCTCGAATTCCCTCTCCTGTAAAACCCTCAGGAGTTTCACCTGAAGGGATGGATCGAGTTCTCCTATCTCATCAAGAAAGAGTGTCCCCTTATTTGCAAGCTCAAACCTCCCTATCCTTGTATTAACAGCTCCTGTAAAGGCACCCCTTTCGTGTCCAAAGAGCTCTGACTCGAGGAGGTCCCTCGGGATGGCTGCACAATTTATCGGCACAAAGGGGCCTTCAGCCCTTGAGCTGTTGTAGTGTATGGTCTTTGCCACAAGCTCCTTGCCCGTCCCACTCTCACCAGTGATGAGGATCGTGCTGTCTGTATCGGCTATCTTCTCAATCAGATCGTAAATCCTCTGCATCTTAATGGAATCTCCCACGAGGACTGAAAAGTGATATCTCTGTCTCAACTGCCCTTTCAGGGCAATATTCTCCCTCTCAAGTCGTGAAACCTCGAGGGCCTTCTCGATAATCAATTGGAGTTCCTCAAGGTTAAATGGTTTAGTAATATAATCAAAGGCGCCGAGTTTCATAGAAAGCACGGCATTCTGTATCGTTCCATAGGCTGTCATAATGATAACAGGCACCTTTATCCTTCTTGAATTAAGTTCCTTCAATATCTCAATACCTCCAACCCTTGGAATCACGAGGTCTATGATGGCAAGGTCAAATCTCTCAGATATCAATAATTCAAGACCTGATTCACCAGAATCAGAAAGGGTAACCTCGTAACCCTTTTCACTCAGAAAGGTTTTCAACACATCCAGCACAGTGGGGTCATCATCGATAACAAGTATCTTTGCCATATAACTATTGTAGTGCCCTTTATTCCTTAAGTCAATATTTTGACAACTCTTAATTAAAGTTTTACCCTTGCCATCCGAATTAAAAATAGGAGCCTTCTGTAGTGGAGGTGTTGGTATGACCATATCTCCCTTCAAGATTTATGAGCTGATGCACCTCTACGACCGCATCTCTAAAGTAAGGAATCCCGGCACCGTTACCTCGCCACTAAGGGAAGGGCCAGTTGGTGGCGAAGTAACAGTTCCTAGTGGCGAAGTACCAGTTGAGAAGACCATCTTCTGGGGTGGCACCGAGATGGAGGAACCAAAGGATGTGGTCCACATCTCCTCAGAAGCAAAAAGGAGACAGATTATTGAGGAGACAAAAAAGGAGGTCCTCGAAAAGATAAGAGAGTGATGTGAAAAGGGAAGAATTCAGGATACTTATTGCTGATGATGACGAGATAGCAAGAGATGTCCTCAGCGAGATTCTTAAGAAAGAAGGTTTCCCTGTAAGCACTGCAAAGGATGGACTTGAGGCAATAGGTCTTCTCAGGACCGAGGAGTTCAGTCTCGTCATTACAGACCTCAGGATGCCCGGTGCAGATGGAATGGAGGTCCTCAGGTATGCTGCCAGAAACAGTCCCCAGAGCATGGTGGTGATACTTACTGCCTATGGCACAATTGATATAGCCCTTGAGGCTATAAAAGAAGGTGCCTATGACTACCTTGCAAAACCCTTCAAGGTGGAGGAGATAGTCTTCCTGGCATTAAAGGCCTTTGAAAGGGCCCAGCTCCTTGAGGAGTTGAAGGAATTGAGAGGTATCCTGAGGGAGACATTCCGGGATATGAAGGTGATAAACAATATATCAAAGGGTGAACCAAGGATGATAACAGACTGGATAGAAAGGATAGAGAGGCTCAAGGAGAAGGATATACTCACTCAGCAAGAGGCTGAGATACTGAAAAAGAGGTTGGTGATGGGAGATTGAGAAGGCCAGAATCCTCGTGGTTGATGATGACCCTACTGTGCGGAATGTCCTGAAGGAGATAATATCAGGTCTTGGTATGGAATGCCATACCGCTGAGGATGGCAGAGGAGCAATAGAATTGATTGCCAGTAATCCCTATGATGTCATCCTCTCAGACATAACCATGCCTGTAATGGATGGACTCCAGTTCCTCAGGGAGATCAGGGAGATTACACCCTTCACACCTGTAGCCATAATCACCGGTTATCCCACCTTCGAAAATGCCGTAAATGCCATGAAGGAAGGGGCAAGGGATTTTATAGTAAAGCCCTTCAATGTAGAGAAGATAAGAACCACCCTCGAAAGACTCCTGAAGGAAAAGAGGCTCATGGGCTCACCACAGGGGGCATCAAAGGATGAACTCCGAAGGGAGCTCATAAAGAAGCTTCAGGAGATAGCAATACTTCAGTCCATAAGCTCTGAGCTTGACGAGCTCTATGATAACAGGAAGATCTATGAGCAGATAGTGGAGATGGTCTCAAGGCTCCTTAGGGCAAGGGAGGTTGCCTTTGGAATAATAAAGAAAGGCTTCATAAGAATAGAGAATGCCACCTTTTCGACGCGGAAGGAGATACCTATATCAGAGCCGATAGAGGTGATGATGAAAAATAAAGGACCTCTCCAGCTTAAGAGAGGAGATAGAGATCCTCTAAGGGGTGTGACCCTTGAAGAGGAGCTCCTCTTAGTGCCCCTCATCCTCAACGGTGAGGTCTTCGGAATCCTCAGTATATCCGATAAGATTGACGAGGAGCCCTTTTCAGAGGATGAGATCTATCTTGCTATAACCTTTGCAAAAAAGGTATCCCTCAGGATAGAAAATAATGCCCTTTATGAACTCTTCTACAATAATCTCCTGAATACCCTGAGATCACTCATCGCAAGTATAGAGGCAAGGGACTCCTATACAAAGCAACACTCTGAAAGGGTCACAGCCTATGCCCTTCAGATCGCAGAGGTGATGGGACTGAAGGAGGAGGATAAGGAATCACTCCATTTTGGTGGTTATCTCCATGACATAGGAAAGATAGGGGTAAAGGATACGGTCCTTCTGAAGAAGGGTCCCCTTACAGAGGAAGAGATAGCCGAGATAAGACTTCATCCAGTAATAGGTGAAGGCATCGTAAGACCATTGAAGTTTCTTCCATCAGAAAGGGAGATCATCCTCTACCATCATGAGAGATTTGATGGAAGGGGGTATCCTGACGGCCTTTCTGGAGATAGGATACCACTCCTTGCAAGGATCCTTGCGGTTGCTGATACCTATGATGCCATGACATCCACAAGGCCATACAGGGATGCCCTCAGTCACGAAAAGACTATAGCAGAGATAAAGGCCTCTTCAGGATCACAATTTGATCCTGAGATTGTAAAGGCCTTTCTCCAGACACCTATTGCGAGGAGGATAGATTGAAGGAACTAAAAAAAGGAGAAAGGATACTCCTGAGCCCAGCAAAATGTGGCGAGGTAACGATTGGGAAGATCAGGTGGAGTGGCAATATCCTATCAGTTGATGGAGATGGGGTGACCGTGGAGCTTGACACTGATATAAAGGAGATAAGGCCTGGAGATGGGGTGATACTTATAATTGAAAGGCCTGACTACTATAATGAATTCCATGCCACTGTTATGGAGAAAAAAAAGAGGGTATGGAGGCTGAAATGGCACTGGCCTGAAAGGAGGGAATTCTTCCGGATAGACGATCTGATAGGAATCTCTGCAAGAAAGATATGTCCTGAGATGAAGAGGGCATCACGAATAATTCATACCAGCAGTGGCGAAGTAACAGTTGGTGGCGAGGTAAGACTCTCTGAATTTGATATCCCCGATCCATCCATCAGCCCAGGTCTTTGGAAGATTCTCAATGAGATCAATAGAAAGCTCAACATCCTCCTTGAAAGGATGAATCAGCAAAAGGAGGATGCACCAAGTCTTGAATACCAGAAGGTGAACATCAGTGCGGGAGGGATAAGGTTTATAAGTTCAGAAAAGGTGGAGAGAGGGGATATCATGGAGGTGAGACTCCTTCTCCCTACATGCCCTCCATTAGATATCCTCACCTATGGAGAGGTGGTAAGGATTAAGGAGACTGACCATGGTTATGAGGTGGCTCTGAGCTTCAAGGAGATAGAGGAGGAGGTGAAGGAGGCAATTCTCAGATACACCATCCAGAAACAGAGAGAACAACTGAGAAAACAGAGATGAGCAAGTCAAGTCTGATAGGACTCATAATGGGGGTGACAGCGATAGTGGGAGGGCATATCCTTGAGGGAGGAAGGGTTGAATCCATCCTCCAGCCAACAGCAGCTGTCATCGTCTTTGGGGGAACCTTTGGGGCAACCCTTCTCAGTTACCCCATGAGGGATATTATCAAGGCAATAGGAGCTCTGAAAGAGGTCTTTGGAAAGGAAAAGATAGATTATGAGTTCTACATAAAAGAGATAATGAGATATTCTATGATCACTCGTAAAAGCGGCCTGATAAGCCTTGAGCAGGAGATCCAGAGACAGGAAGACCCCTTTATAAAAAGGGCACTGAGACTCGCTGTGGATGGTGCAAATCCTGCTCAACTGAGGGATATCCTCTCTCAGGAGAATATGACCTATTCAGAGGAGAGGAAGAGGATAGCCAGGGTCTTTGAGACAGCCGGAGGTTTTGCTCCTACCATAGGGATAATAGGGGCTGTCCTCGGTCTCATACATGTCATGGAAAACCTGGCAGACCCATCAAAACTCGGTGCCGGAATAGCCGTGGCATTCGTGGCAACCATATATGGAGTGGGATCAGCAAATCTGATCCTTTTACCTATTTCAAAGAAGATCATAAATAACCTCCACTCAAGACTCTTCCTCAGGGAGATGATTATTGAAGGGATTGTAGGAATACAGACAGGCATGAACCCTTATTATCTTGAAGAGAAGCTGAGGGCATTCCTTACAGAGGAGAAAAGATGAAAGCCGATAAGGAAAAGATAAAGAGCCCAGAGCCCATTGATAATCCTGATAGATGGGTGATCTCCTATGCTGATTTTATAACGCTCCTGTTTGCCTTCTTCACCACAATGTATGCTATAAGCCATGTGGATATGGGAAAACTTGAAAAATTTACGGGCTCGATGAAAGAGGCCTTCAAGACCCAGAAGGTCTCACAGCATATAACCCCCATTGAGGGTATAAGACCCATCCACCAGGAGGCGTTCCAGATCGAGAAGGACCTCAGGTCAATAATAGAGGAATCTGGTAAAATAGAGGGAATAAATATTACAGTTGAGCAGGAAGGGGTGAGGTTGTCCTTTTCTGATTCTATAATATTTGAGAGCGGTTCTGCAGAGATAAAAGAAGAGATAAAGCCACTTCTCAACTCCCTCCTCTCCTTGATAAAAAGGACCACTAATCCTGTAGTGATAGAAGGGCATACAGATAATATCCCGATAAAAGGTTCAAGGTATTCTTCAAACTGGGAATTATCCTCTGCTCGTGCAACGAGTGTCCTCATGTATCTACTGAAAGACCGATCAGTAGATCCCAGGAGGTTTTCCGTAGCAGGTTATGGTGAGTTCAGGCCTGTGGCACCAAATACCACACCTGAGGGAAGGGCAAAAAACAGGAGGGTGGATATCCTCTTTCTCATAAAAGAGGTGAGATGATGGAAGGTTCCTGTCTCGTCATAGGCAACTGCTCTCTTGAGGAAGAGACCCTGAAAGGGGTGTTCAGTAAACAGGATCTTCAATTGAAGATCCTCCACCTTACAGAGCTTAGTGGAGAGATAAGAATAAAAAGCTCTATCCAAGAGGCAATAAAAAGGATACCAGACCTGAGGGTGATTATCCTATCAGGTGACAGGGACCATCAGGAGATACTGAAGACGATTGAAGGATTGAGAGAGAATGATATAGATATCCCCATCATAGTCCTCAGAAGTCTCATGGATAAAGAGTTACAGGCAGAACTTTTAAAGAAGGGTGTATATATGTGGCAGAAAGATGAAAGACAGATGGAGTCACTTCCCTTAGTTGTACAGTGTGTCATAACGAAATATGAACTGGAAAAGGAAATGATCAGGAAAAAGGAGATGATTGCTGAAAGCAGAAGAGAGTGGGTGGCTATATTTGATGGAATCACTGATTTTATATTCGTAACTGACGAGGCCCTAAACATCGTAAAGATCAACAGGTCCCTCGCCTCCTACTTTAAGAAAACGCCAAAGGAAGTCATAGGAGAGAAGTGCTATAATCTCTTTGGATGTAATTTAGAGGAATGCAAGGTAAGGACAATCTCCTCATCACAGATGGACTGGACATACGAAAAACAATTGAGCGAGAGGGTCTATCAGGTAACCCTTTATCCCTGTGTAGATAGAAGACCCCTCATAATCCATTATATGAAGGACATAACTGAGGTTGTAAGACTGAAAAAACAGCTCTACCATGCAGAAAAGCTCACCTCCCTGGGTCTCCTCGTATCAGGTGTGGCCCATGAGATAAATAATCCCCTCACCGGCGTGATAGCCTACACAGAACTCCTCCTGCTCAAGACCGATGAAGGCCCTTTAAAGAATGAATTAAGAAAGATCCTCCACAGTGCCGAAAGGTGTAAGAAGGTGGTGGAGAACCTCCTCACCTTTGCAAGACAGAGGGAACCCCTAAGGAGTCTTGAGTCCGTCAACGAGATTATAGACAGGGCTATAGAGCTGAGGGCCTACTGGTTAAGGACAAATAATATTGAGATTGTAAGGGATTACGGAGACATACCGAGTCTCTTTCTGGACAGTCAGCAGATGCAACAGGTATTTCTCAATATAATCTTAAATGCTGAACAGGCAATACAGGATGCAGGTGTAAAGAATGGCAGGATAAAGTTCACAACAAGATATCTACAGGAGGAGGATAAGGTGATCGTAAGGATCTCTGATAACGGACCGGGCATCCCAGAGGAGAATCTTTCGCGGATCTTTGACCCATTCTTTACCACAAAGCCTGTAGGGATAGGCACAGGCCTCGGGCTCTCCATCTCTCATGGGATCGTCTCAGAACATGGTGGCAGTATATGGGCTGAAAATTCTCCTGAAGGTGGTGCCATCATAAACATCGAACTTCCAGCAAGAGATTCTAACTACTCCCTTCAGAAACAGAGAGGAGGTGCCTATTAGAGATGTTGGTAATCGTGGGAGCTATAGTTGTTTTTTCATCAGTAATGGGAGGTTTTCTCCTTGCAAAGGGAAATCCCCATGTCCTCTTCCAGCCAGCAGAGGTGGTGATAATAGGTGGTGCTGCCATTGGAGGTTTCATTATTGCATCACCTCCGAAGGTCCTCTCGCTGGTTATGAAGAATCTCTTCAAGATATTCACTGTAAAGGGCTTCTCTAAGCCCTTTTATATGGAGCTCCTCAGTCTTCTTTATCAGCTCTTCTCAAAGGCAAGAAGGGAGGGCCTCGTGGCTATTGAGGCTGATGTGGAGGCTCCAGAGAGAAGTCCTATCTTCCAGAGATATAAATCAATAATGGCAAATAAGGAGATCGTAACATTCATAGCCGATAACTTTAAGGTCATCATCTCTTCCAATGTTCCATCCCACGAACTCGACAGCCTCATGGAACTGGAGATAGAGACAGAACACAAAGAGGCCTCCATCCCCTCCATGAGTATTGGAAGGATAGCTGACGCACTTCCAGGGCTTGGAATTGTTGCAGCAGTCCTCGGGGTGGTCATCACAATGCAGAAGATAGACCAGCCACCAGCGGTCCTTGGACAGAGCATAGGTGCTGCCCTTGTGGGGACATTCCTGGGAGTCCTTATGTGTTATGGATTTGTGGGACCTCTATCCCATCACCTTGAGCATCTTGCAAGGGAGAAGACGATCCCCTTCCAGGTAATAAGGGTTGCCATGGTATCCTTTGTGGGTGGTTCTGCACCACAGATAGCGGTGGAATTTGGAAGGAGGGCAATCCCTGAGAAGGAAAAGCCGACATTCAAAGAACTGGAGACAGCCTTAAATAAACTGAAATGAAGAACAATAAGGCAGTAATAATTAAAAAGTTAAAAAAGGCAGAATCGGAAGGAAGGCACGGAGGAAGCTGGAAGGTGGCCTATGCTGACTTTGTGACAGCCATGATGGCCTTTTTCCTCCTTCTGTGGCTCATAACAATGGTATCCCCTGAAAAGAGGGCAAGGATTGCCACATACTTTAAACACTTCAGCATATTTGAAGAGAGTGGAACCTCCTTTCTGGAAAAATCCTCAGAGATAATGAATGAGGCCGGGGAGTCTGAACAGAAGATCCAGCCGGAGATTGGGGGGCCCTTTGCGATGAAGCCCGAGGACTTCAAGGAGATGATTAAGAAGGCCATAGAGGATAAACTTTCTGATATAAAGGATCAGGTTATTGTGGAGATCTTTGAAGGAGGGGTGAGGATACAGCTTGTGGATAAGGAGGGAAAGCCCATGTTTGACCTCGGCTCAGTAGAACCCACTCCCTTGGCAAAAAGGAGTCTTGAGGTAATAGCACAGCAGATAAAAGACCTTCCCAATCAGGTGGCTGTGGAGGGACATACAGATGCCCTTGCCTACAAGGGCTCCCATTACACCAACTGGGAACTCTCAACAGAGAGGGCACTTACAGCAAGAAAGGAGCTCGAGAGGTTTGGCCTTGACCCAAAGAGGATTACAAGGGTGGCAGGTTATGCCGATACCATCCCTTTCATAAAGGAAAATCCCAATGACCCAAGAAATAGGAGGATAAGCATCATCCTCATCTTTCCTGAAAAGAATCCACCTTCACAACAAAGATAATCTAAACCTTCTCTTTCAGAAATTCAAGTATCTCCAATTCCCTCTTTCTTATATACTGAACAATCAGCTCCTCATCCTGGGGATGGATAAAGAACTCAGCACCGTATCGAAAACCTGAGGCCTCGGGCCTTTTGAATCTGATGATTCCGCAGGTCATGATAAACTTCAGACTGTCAGGGAGCTGGATACCAAAGATATATACCTCCTGTTGCCGAAGATCCCTTGGGGTAAAAAAGCCAATACCCCTCTGACTGATGTCCACAACCTCAAGGTTGAGGGTTGCCTCTCCAGGCAGTAGGAGATAGAGTCTCACAGGTCTCTTTATATTCGGGACAACCCTCACATGCCTTCGCCTCTCGATAAAAAGCCTCTGGGGTAATCGAACCTCTACCTCGTGTTCACACACACTAACTACATTCATAATACCCTCATAATTGAGGTCCTTGTAAGGCAGAACAGCCTTGATGGCTTTACCCTCCTTCATGCCCTTTATAAGTAGAAGGGGGTTAAATTGATAAAGGATGGGTTTATCCTTCCTGAACCTTATCCTGCAGACACCCCTTACAGTAACAGGCCTTCCATATTCTTCTATCTCAAAGGAGATGATTATGGGTATCTCCTTCTTAAGAATATAGGAAAGGATATCCCTTATCTTCTCCGGATCCTCCTCAGGTCTGTCGGATATGGTCTCTCCAAATGTTACCTGTGGTGATATCTTTATATCTGGGATTGCCCTTAAAAGGCTTAAACGAAAGATAAAGTTTATGAGCATACCCATCTTTATGATATCATCCTCTAAGAGGCTGAAACAGAGGGCATTAAGGGGATAGAGGAACTCATCAGGTACCCGTGTAGTATTGTCTGCTATAAATATAACAGGGCCTGTAACACCCTTTGACCTCAATTGTGAAAGGAATCTCTTGTAATCCTCATCAAGTGGGATGAGTGCCCCATCACTTATACCAGCCTCTCGAAGCATCACCTCCTTTACCTCTGAGGATGCCTCAATCCTCAATCGGAATTCAGGCTCTGCAAGGATGTCCTTCAGGTCATGGGTCGTCCAGATGAGCATGACTAAACTATAAGAGAAAGGCCAGTGTATTCATCCGCATCGGGATCAACGGTATTTCCATAGGCATCCCTTCCGTAGAATCGGAAGACAAGGTGGGAAGGATCTATCGTGCCGTCTCCGCTCTGATTCTGTCTCAGGGTGAAATATACTGTGGCACTTCTGGCTGTAGAGTCGTATATAACCATCTTTGGCACTGGATAGGGCCTCACCTCTGTTTTAGGTAAAGGCAGACCCCAGTTATAGGGACCGCCATGCCTCATATCCATTGACCATGATATAGACCAGTTGAATATATCTTCCACCGAGCCCCTGTCCATCTCTTTATCAAAATAGACAATCAATCTGAAGTCCTTCGAACTCCCTGGTGCTGAAAGGGCTGGGTCAAGGGAACTCAGAGGTGTTCCTGGTCCCTGTTTCATATCAAAGGCAAAGAGGGTATTTACAGACCTTATCCTCGGCCTTCTTTTTCTGTAGATATAAGACCACAGCTCAAGGGCAAGGGCACTGTCAAGGCCTTCAAGGATCTTAACCTGTTCATCAGCCTTCTCAAATTCACCCACATCAGTATAAACAATACCCAGATCATAATAGGCATAGGCAAAATCCCTCTTTATCTCTATTGCCCTTTTAAAAGCCTTTATTGCCTCACCATAGATCCCCTGCTTTGACCAAAGCAGACCTAAGGAATAGTGGGCACCGTAATTGTCAGGCTCATACCTCAATATCCTCTGGAAGGTCTCTTCAGCCTCTTTATATCTCTGAAGCTGTATATATGCCTGGCCAAGGGGATAGAGGTTGTCGGTGGATGGGTTTATCCTAACTGCCTTGAGATAATACTCCATTGCCTCATTGTATCTTTGTTGATCATACAGGATGTTGCCAATCTTTAGATATAGGAAATCAACTGTTATCTCTCCACCAAGTTTTGCGAAGAATAATCTTATTGCCTCCTCATAGACCTTAATTGCCTCTTCAGGCCTCTTCATCTTCAGATATGCCTGTGCCATGAAGTCATAGGCCTTCAGGCTATTTTCTGAATAGGGGTCAAAGGCTATTGCCCTCCTGAATTCCCTTACAGCATCGGAGTAAATACCCTTCTGGTAGAGTTCAATGCCCCTTGACAGGGCAGTTCCTGAAAGACCTGAATAGGAACGGAGGGTATTGCTGAGAAGAGAAAATAGCTTATCCTCCCTTAAGGGCGAGGTAAGGGTCACTGGCAATGGATTCATAATTTTTAATTCGGTTCTCTTTAATTAAAAATTTAATCATCTTCTCTTGTTTGGCGGCAAGATAACAGTGCGAGGTAACACTTTTGACTGAAATCAGCGTCAATTTTTTGACCAAAAGAGACCATTACAGGCCCTTCAGCCCATTGCAGACTGGCACAGTTCTTGCTTTAATACTCTTATAAGGATGTCTCAGAGGATAGCGAGGTAGTAGAGGATTTCAGTAATCTGTGTTTACAACAATAAAAAGATCTTTGAAGAATGCCTCCTGAAGAGTCTTGAGGCCCAAACCATTCACACTACTACTTTGCCACCTTACGAACTGATCGCCTTAGATAATTCAGATCGCCTCTTTAGATCTGCCTCTATTGCCCTTAATTACGGAGGATCAAAGGCAAAAGGAAGATACCTGCTCTTTGCCCATCAGGACATAGTCCTCTCTGACGAGAGGTTTTTAGAGAAGGCAGAGAGGCTCCTTGACTCTTTACCTGAAGTGGGAATCGCTGGAGTGGCTGGCGTGAATGAGATGGTCATTGTAGATACAGGTTCTGAGGAGAGGACAAAGGATAGGATCGCCTATATCATGACAACGAGGAATTACTTTTATGTGAAACCTCTTCGAGTTGGAAGGCCTTTTTTGTGACCTTTGTTCTCTAAAGTTTTTCCAGAAAACCTGCGTTAAGAAGCGATTCAAAGATTGAGTAGAGTTGTCCAGTTGATATGGTTTCGGACTGTGAAGTGATGTGTGCAGTAGAGTTCATTTTCCTTTTTAATGAAACATTAAATGGAAATTTCCAGTACTTGTAAGAAAGCCCTATGCCTTCAGATATAGGGAAAAGTGACTCACTCAAACCAAGCTAAAAAAGGCTGGTAAATCTGTTTCCTCTGCAAGGAGACTGGTGGGGACAAAAGTTCCCTGTCAGTAACGAGGCATTAGCAGACTCTGGCTTCGTTAATTAACCTCTGGAGTGGCTGTCCACGACAGCAAACACCTTTGGAGTGCCCTATTCAAGTCAGAGTTTTTCCCTGCAAAGGGAAACCACCACTAAAGCGCCAGCTTAGTGGTTGGGGGATGTCATAGTCCCAATCTTTTAATAAACCTTTTTATTTTGCTTGGTTTTTCTTCAATGAAATCAAAAAACTTATCCCTGTTTAAAATAAGTAATCCTTTGTCTTCAACCACAACCTCAGGAGGAAGATACAGAAGATAGTCATCTCTTTCCTTTTTCTCAAGGTCAAGGTTTACAACAATCTTTCCATCCCTTGGAAGTTCTTCAAAGATTTCTTTTTTCCTCATGTAAAGCATCCGCCATATGTTTTTCCCTCTTTCATAATAATCTCTCAATGGCTCTGGATTAAACCAAGCAGGCACTGAAATTCCTGTTTCATTAAAGTAGGACTTAAATATTTCTCTTCCGAGACTTAAAAAATCTCCTTCCATCTTTACATTTTTAATTGCATCTTCAACTCTAAATACAAAATCTCTGAATAGGTCTGTCCCAAAATTTTCTCTTATCTCTTCAAAATGTTTTAATGCCTCTGCTTCCTTTGATAGGTCAAAGGAGTTGTTTAACTGGATATAATAAATCCGTTTTATAACCTGTGCATCGGACTGAAATGTTGTGTTAGTTGTTGCAATAACTGTTGGATGTTTCCCTATTAAAGTATTCGATATCTCCTTTATAAAACTTTCACCCATAAAAGGTTTTGATACATTTTTTGAAGAAAAGTAAGCTCTATCTATTTCGTCTACAAAGATTGGGCAAAGATTCTCCTCCTTTAAAAACTCTTCAATAACCTGAGGTGGAATCTCTTTGTAGGATGAGATCGTTGTTCTTGTGTAATAGTGGTAATACTGCTCATTGTTTCCTATTGCGAGGCTTACAAATCTCAGAAGGTGAGTCTTCCCTGTGTTTGCCTTTCCTGCAATGAGCAGGAAAACAGGGATTTTATAAAGTAATTCTGTTCTGTTTCTAAACTGCTTTCTTATGAACCACAAAAAAGGAGACATAAATGAGTAAAGAATAACCTCAAAGACTCTTTTTGGCGTTTGTTTATCTTCCTGCGAAGTAAATATCTCATAGGATTCAATAAATCTATCAAGTAAATTGAGCTTTTCCTTAAGTATATCTGGAGAGGCTGGTCTGCCAAACCTTTCAGCCCATTCTCCTCTTATTGCAACCAGACTTCCGTCATCCCATCTGAGGTCTATTCTCTGGTCTTCAAACTCAGTTCTTGTCTTTCTTTTTGTAAGAATCTGGATTATTCTATCCTTTTGTTTTTCAATCTCCAATTTAGGAAGAATTACTCCACGGGCATCTCTCTCTTTTCTTTTTATGATTAGATCGATTAACTCTCTTTCCTTCCTGATAATTCTAATCTCTTCATCCTTTCTCTTCTCTGCAGACTCAAGCATTTCTATTGCTTCTTTAATCTCTTTTGCTGGAATTACAGGATTCTGTTGTCTTATCTCATCAGCAATCTCCTTTACAACATTTAAACTATCTTCTGGAACAATAAGGGTGACTTTGCCAGTTTTTAAGATCTTTTCCTTAAGGGATTGAGGGATAAAATCAATGCTTTTGCTGTAGATATTTCTGATTCTTTCAGCATAGTATTGGCACCACTGGGGATTAAAATTACTGTCATATCCGACAAGTTCTTCAAACTGTCTTCCCTCAAATGCAGACTGTGTGAAATTTGCTGAGCCAACAAAAACAATTGAGAAGGCATCTTTTATGAGCCTGTAAATCTTTGAATGAATTCTCCATCCAATCGGTGCATATCTGATCTCAATATCTCCATGAGCAATCCTTTTCTGCGTTTCTTCGTCCAGCTCTTTGAGAAAGTCTTCCTGTGGTTCAGGGGAAAAATGAGTAAGAATTTCCCTGTCCTCTATCCCGAGGATTAAAAGAATCTTCTTAAAACCTTTCAATGTTTCAAAAAAGAATTTTGGAGAAGAGACATAGGTTACGACTTCTACTGTATCAAATCTTTCTGGATTAAAAAACTCCTTGAATCTTCCTGAAAACCTCTCGTTATTAAAAAGAATTGAGAGAGCCTCTTTCTGGGCAATAATCTCATTCTGTTTTTCAAAAAGATCCATAAAATATTATAAACAAATTGAGACGAATAAAGGGAGGTGCCGCATTAGATCATAAAAAATGTCCCCGAATCACCTCTGGTTAGATCAAAATTACTGTCCCTAAGTAAA
>CAMTWD010000071.1:0-9955 GCA_947085365.1 uncultured Nitrospirota bacterium
ATTTCAGGATTTTTAGTATTTCCATTATATCATTTTTGAAAGGGTATATACTGACCCCCATGAGGACTTGACGCACCAGAGGCAGCATGACCTCTACAACTTCTGGGCATTAAAATCGTCTTGACAAATGGGGGTGCAGTACACACTCACGAGCCTACCTTTAACAAGCTGTGTATCCTCCCCGCACTCAAAATAGAGTGGATAGATGTTAAAAAGAAGAAAAGCGTTAAAATCGTTACAGGTTGAAAGTCCCTCATGGCAAACCTCCTTAAATTTTATAAATTATAACACAAAATCTCTCAAATCACTGAGAAAGGCAAACACCTGCTGAGGTCTTAAGATCTCAGCCCCTCATTATCTGCACATATCTGGCAATTCCATTTCTTGTGATCATTCCCTTCAATCTGCCCTCTTCAAGTATAACAAGTCTGCCAGTATCATCCCTTATCATCTTCTCAAGGGCCTTTATCACCTCATCATCAGGGGATATCTCCCATTCCCTTCTATGCCTTGCAAATACCTGATCAACAGTAGTTACAGATAATTTATCCTTTGGAACCTCCTTTATCTCCTTGAGGGTTATGAGGCCAAGATATCTTCCACCTTCCACCACGGGAAAACCTCCAAAACCATATCGTAAAAAGTAGTCATTAACAGTATCCTCAATAGTCATGGAGGGCTGGACCGTAATAGGATCCTTAATCATTATATCCCTGACCTTGACCCCATGAAGTGCCTCCTGAAGGGTTGACTGTTGATAGCTGGCCTGTGCTGCTGTGTATAAAAACCAGCCAATAAGCATGAGCCATAGACCACCGGACATACCTGCAAAGAGAGAGAATAAACCAAAAAATATAAAGAATAGGGCTATCCTCTGACCGATTGATGCAGCCCTCTGGGTTGCATAAAAGAAGTTTCTTCTCCTCTTCCATAGAATCGCCCTTAAAATCCTGCCACCGTCCATGGGAAAACCAGGTATAAGGTTAAATATGGCAAGGATCAGGTTAATCTGGGCAAGATAAGAAAAGAGGGCCTTCGAAGCGCTCTCAGTAATACTGGAAAGGATTAAAAACACTATCGACAGAAAGATACTTGAAAGAGGACCAGCAAGGGCAATCCTCCACTCAGCAGTAGGGCCTGGTGGCTCGCCCCTCATCTGTGCCACACCACCAAAGATGAAAAGGGTGATACTATCAATTGTAATTTTATACCCTCTTGCCACTATGGAATGAGCAAGTTCATGAAAGGCTACAGAGGCAAAAAGCAGAAGTGCTGCCACAATGCCCTTAATCCAGTAAGATGTCAGCTCAAGATCAGGGGCTGCCTTTGGAAAATAATAAGTTGAAAGAGACCAGGTAATCAGACCAAAGACTATAAACCAGGTAAAATGACTCCTGATGGGTATCCCCATCACAGAGCCAATCTTCCAGGCGCCCTGAAAGATCCCATTCATGATTTACCCCTTTATCACCAACTGTTACTTCGCCACTAAGAACTGTTACCTCGCCACAATCAATCCCGATCTTGTCTGAGATAGACCGTCCTGTGCGGGAAGGGTATCTCTACACCTTCTTGTTTGAATCTCTTAAATATCCTCTTTCTTAATTCGTGCTGAACAGTATACTGATCAGTAAATTCCCTGACATGGCATACAATGGTAAAGTCTAAGGAACTCTCGCCAAATCCAGGGATAAATCTCACAGCGGGAGCGGGCTCAGAAAGTAATCCCGGTATCTCACCAATAGCCTTCTTTAACTCATCCATAAGAATAGCCTCAATCCTTTCAGGATCTGAATCGTAACTCACACTGACCGGTATAGAAACAGCCATCCTTCTATCGGGAAGATAGTAATTCGTCACCACACTCTGGGCAAGTTTACTGTTGGGAATTACCACCATGTTATTGGGGAGCATCCTTATCCTTGTTGTCCTCCATGAGATATCCTCCACATAACCCTCCTGACCTGTCTCAAGCCTTATGAAGTCACCAACCCTGATAGACTTCTCAGCAAGGATATGAATCCCTGCAAAAAGATTTGCTAATGTATCCTGAAGTGCAAGGGCTATGGCAAGGCCACCCACACCAAGGGCTGTGATGAGAGGGGTAATAGAGATGCCAAGCACGGTGAGGATAATGAGAAGACCAATCACATAGATGATACCCTTTATGACTCCATAGGCAAGCCCTGTTGTGGGGATTGGCAGTTTAGATTCCTGGACATATACCCTGAAGATCTTTCCAACAAGGCTTGCCGTTGCTATAGTGATAGAGAGGATTATTAAGATATGGATTGCCTTACTGGCATAAAAGATATACCTTTCGGGAAGGCTTGAGACATTAATACCTATATAAAGGCCTGTGGCAAGAGACCAGTATATGGATGGTATCCTGAAGGAGGTGATAATTATATCATCTATCTTTTTCTCTGTCCTCTCAGCCCACCTATGAAGGAATTTGAAGATTATGCCTCGTATCACCAGAAGGACCACCGAGACAACAATCCCGGTAAGAAGGGGTGGTAAGAAAGAGTTCAGAGAACCCACCATATAACTCCTCCTTGTCCCTCAACCTAACTGTTACTTCGCCACCAAAACTGTTACTTCACTACCAACTTCATTCCCTGCTAACTCAGGTCATTATTTAATTATAAGGGTAAGCCCTCCATAGGCTCACCGTAGGTCAAACCAAGAGAGGTAAGATACTCCTCTGCACTGCTTAAGGCCTCCTTAAGCAACCTCCTTGCGTAGAACCCTATAATAACATAATGGATGTCTAATTCTAAAAGATGCCTTATAATATATTTCCAGGAATAAAACCTCTTCATGGCAAGGAGTGTCTCTACCTGTAGATCCTCAATGCCCATCCCAGCAGGCCTGAAGACCACATGGTGTGCATCATACTTACTCCAGTCCCTGTGGATAAGCCTTCCTGAACTATCCATATCTACAAATAGAGGAGTTCCTGGCAAGGGAGTGAGGATGAGAAACTGAACAGTATCTATATGAAGCCGGCGTGCAAAATCTACCGTATCCCTTATTGTTTCAAGATTATCTGTATCAGCTCCGAGGACAAACATACCATGTATATGGATCCCGTATTCCTTAATCTTCTTTATACCATCAATAATCTCCTTAATCTCCTGTCTTTTATTGTAAAACCTGAGGGTCTCAGGATTTATGGATTCAAAACCTATGTAAAGGGTATGGCATCCTGAATCTGCCATAAGTTTTAATAACTCTTCATCCCTGGCAACATCAACCCTCACCTGAGCAGACCACCGTAGCTCCAGTCTCTCCAGAAGTATCCTTCTTAGAATCTCCTTAGTCCTTTCTTTATTTGCGGAAAAATTATCATCTACAAAAAAGATGGTCCCTTTGCTTAATCTCAGGGCATTTCTTATATCCTCAAGGGTCTTTTCAACTGATCTGTATCTATATCTTCTTCCAAACATCTGTATAACAGAGCAGAACCTGCAATCAAAGGGGCATCCCCTGGATGTGGATATAGGATATATATTATCAGACTTAAATCCATAAACCAGACTCATATCAGGGGTTGGAAGGATATCAAGGTCATCTAAAAGATCCTGAGAGGGATTGTGATAGATTCTACCGGATGAATCCCTATAACTTATACCTTTAATATCCTGAAGCCCATACCCACCACTGTTACTTCGCCACCCATTCTCAATAGCCTCTATCAATGGAAGGATGATCCTGTCAGCCTCACCTCTCACAACATAGTCCGCATACTTAAGGGCCTCCTCAGGCATAAATGTTGGATGTGCCCCTCCCATGAGCACTGGTATGCCCCTCTTTCTAATCATCCCTGCAAGATAATATGCCCTCGGTGCGGTGGATGTGATGGTAGAGATACAGACGAGGTCAGAGGACTCTAAGAAAGTCCATTCTATCTCAGCGATATCTTCAACAAAGATCCTGACATCATAACCATGATCCCTGAGAATGGTTCCGAGTAAAGGGGCACCAAGTCTTGGAATGGGGAACCTACTGAATATATGTGCCCCTGGTGAACGAGGCTCTATAAAGGCAATCCTTTTCATAACTATAATGATGAGATACCAGGCCCCACAGCTAAAAATAGAAGCCTACCCTTTCCCACTCTTTCCAAGGGAATATATCATTTCTCTATCATATTGTATCATGGATTGAGAAATCTAAACTGGCTTTATTTTATTCTCAGCTCTTTTTAAACTCCTCGACGCATCCAAGACAACAAAAACTGTAGATCCCGCCTTACCTCTTTTTCATATCTTCACTCCTTTTAACAGTGCAGAGTTTATAACCACAGACAATGAGCTCAATGCCATGGCTGCTGCTGCAATTATGGGGTTAAGAAGTCCAAAAGCTGCTATAGGGATACCAACAGTGTTGTAGATAAATGCCCAGAAAAGGTTCTGCTTTATCTTTCGCATTGTTGCCCTGCTCAGCTTTATGCTTTTGATTACATCCCTGAGGTCGTCCTTTACCAATATAATGCCACCTGTCTCTTTTGCCACATCAGAGCCACTTCCTATTGCTATTCCTATATCTGCCTGAGCAAGTGCAGGTGAGTCATTAATCCCGTCTCCCACCATTGCCACAACCTTTCCCTCAGCCTGAAGTTCTTTAATCACTTTAGACTTTTCATCTGGCAGGACATTCGCAATAATTCTGTCAATCCCCACCTTAGAGCCAATTGCCTTTGCAGTTCTTTCATTGTCTCCAGTGAGCATCACAACCTCAATGCCTTCATCTTTTAGTCCCTTTACTACCTCCTCTGCGTTTTCCTTTAAAGTATCTGCAACTGCAATCAATCCGATAATCCTCCTATCTTGTGCAAGAATCATAACAGTATTGCCCTTTTCCTCAAGTGCAGAGATCATAGCCTCTTTGTTCTCTATCTCAATATCAAAATCCTTCATAAGCCTTCTGTTGCCTATCAGGATTTCTCTCCCATTTAATTTTGCTTTAACGCCATGCCCTGGAATAGCCTCAAAGGACTCTGCATCGGGTATGGCAAGTCCCATCATATTCGCTCTTTTTAAGATCGCCTCAGCCAGGGGATGTTCGGAACCTTTTTCTGCAATCGCTGCAAGTTGAATTATCTCAGTTTCACTCACACCATTCACTGGCACTATTTCTGTCACCTCTGGTTCACCCTTGGTGAGGGTGCCTGTCTTGTCAAAGACCACAACATTTAACTTCTCGGCCTTCTCCAGGTATTCAGCCCCTCTTATGAGTATCCCCAGTTCAGCACCTTTGCCAACCCCTACCATCAATGCAGCCGGTGTCGCTATGCCGAGGGCACAAGGACAGGCGATTATCAAGACTGCTACAAAGGACAAAAGGGCCATGGTAGAATTCCCGATACCTATCCATACTGCAGCGGATAAAAAAGCAACTCCAATAACAACAGGAACAAAATAGGATGCAACCCTGTCAGCGAGCCTCTGAATCTGAGAGGACGATGCCTGGGCCTCCTCCACCATCTTTATTATCTGGTTCAATGTGGTATCAGCGCCGACCCTTGTTGCTCTGAATTTGAAGGCTCCCACCTTGTTTAAGGTCCCACCTATAACCTGATCGCCTGGTCTCTTTTCAACGGGAACGCTCTCCCCTGTCAGCATCTTTTCATCAACGGATGAATGTCCCTCTATGACGATGCCGTCTGTGGGAATCTTTTCTCCAGGCCTGACTATTACAATCTCGTCAACCATGACTGCTTCAGCAGGTATCTCAACCTCCATGCCCTCTCTGATAACCCTTGCTGTCTGTGGTTTAAGGTCAAGAAGCCTTCTGATAGCTGCTGAACTCCTCTTCTTAATGATCTCTTCCATATATTTTCCGAGGAGGACAAATGCTATGATGATGGCAGAGACCTCAAAATAGACATTCTTTTCCTCAACGGGCAAGACGCCTGGAAAGAATACAACAAAGGTACTATAAAGATAGGCAGTAGATGTTCCGAGCGCAATCAGGAGATCCATGTTTGCAACACGGTTTTTAATTGCATGCCAGGCGCCTATAAAAAATCCCTTTCCGCCGAATATCATAATCGGCGTAGTAATAATAAAGAGCCATACTCCCCATGTAAACCACGGAAGCCACGGAATCGGCACCCACGTAAGGACTGTTGCTCCAGCTGCAAGACCAAGAAAGGCTGCTGCTCTAAGGATGGCGAGGGCAAGGACGCCTGTGAGGGCAATGGCAACACGCCTCTTCATTGATTTCAATTCTGCTTCAGGAGCCTCAAAGGTCCTTACGCAGTTTTCACTGCAGAAGTAATATGTCCTTCCTCCAACCTCCCTTTTTATAGAACGGTCCTTGGGAATAACCATTCCGCATATAGGGTCTTTTGCCATTTCGGATATTGCCTTTGAGGTGGCGGAAATAATTGCTTCCATTTGAATAGAGGGTTCTCCCCTCACAAATGCCTCAGGATCTTTATCAAAATCCTCTTTGCAGGCCTTTGAACAGAAATAATAGGTAATGCCTTTGTATAGGGATGTCGCAGGAGCATCCTTATCCTCTATGCTCATATTGCAGACAGGATCTGTAACCTTCATGATCACTCCTTTTTGCCCACACCAACCACGGCGATATTACCGAGGCGTTTCATATTGATTATCTTAATCTTATTCCTTTCGAGTTCAGCATTAAACTCAGGGAGATCGAACATACCCCCCACGGGATGCTCTGCAATAGCTCTCAGAGGACCACCTTTTACGAAAAACCTTATAAAATTCTTAAGAGGCTCCTCAAAGAAAAACTCTCCACCTTTCTTAAGAACCCTCGCTATTTCTTGTATCGTCTTTCTCCAGTCCTCTGTATGGTGGATCACGCCGAAGGAAAAGACTGCATCGAATCTTTCATCAGGTTCATCCAGTGCCATTGCATCAGCCACCTTAAATTCTATTATATCCTTAAACTCAGGTTTAAGATTTCTCTTTGCCCTTTCAATCTGTTCAGGATCTATATCTATAGCAATAACCTTCTTTGCACCGAACTGTTCCACTATCACATGAGCACCTATTCCCCTTCCACATCCTATTTCAAGGCATAAGGGATATTCCCGCTGGCTCCCCATCCTTCTCAGCATAGGGCCCTCCACATGCCTTTGAATAAAGGCCCTTAAAGGATTATTGGTTATGAGCCTTTCTCCTAATTTAAGTCTCAATGGAAGTAATCACCTCCTTAATCCGGGTAGAAACATAAGATGGCGAAGTAGTCGTAATACCTGACCAAGCACGAAAAACCTCCCCCGTCATTGGATCAACCTACTATCCCACCACGAAAGGTTCCTTCCTATTGGACTTACCTCCGTCAACCAAAAAAGAACTTGATAGAGTTAATTCCGTCTCAATGCTCATGCTGCTTTTTGGGCTCTACCTTCTCTATCTCCTTCACCTCCTTTTATGCACTCGTAGGCCTTTTTAATCTGGTTCATCAGTTCCATCTGTGATGCTTCGGTCGTTGTTTTTGGATCCTTCATGTGTAATTCGTAGAGGTCTATCGCCCTCTTAAGCCACTCCTCAGCACATTTAAGCCTTGCCTGAGAATCGCCCATTCCCATCATCATGCCCATATGTGCCATCATATTCTGCATCCTTTCTTTCATCATAGATATCTCCTTCATCATCCTTTTTCTGTCACCTGCCTTAGGACCCATCATAATCTTCTCCTGCATCTTCACAATCTCCATCATCATCTTCATCATATCCTGCATCATGGGCATGCACATCTGCATCATGGACATCTGCTGACCTTCACCCATCTTCATACCCGGGTCATCCTTCTTTTCACCCATCTGAGCCCATGAAGTAGTCCCTGCCACCAAGAGAGATAATAGGGCTAAACTAATCATCCATCTTTTCATTTTTTTCTCCTTCTTCTTCATCATTTTTTCTTAAAAAGGTCTCTAACAGGATTGATGACATTTACAGGCTAAACCCTTTTTCTTTGTCTCACCTCCTTCCTAATTTCAGGATATATCCTCCGAGACTATCTTCTCAACCTTGACGAAGATGAATTTCTACTTGAGCAATAAATTCTCGAGCTATCTGCATGGTCCGCTCTATATCCTGTGCTGCACCCCATTTCTCAAGACATTCTTTATGCCCAAAAGTTGTAGAGGTAATGCTGCCTTCTTCATTCTCTCTACTGTTACTTCGCCACCAATCTGCTGTCCATTTTCTTTGCTTCATCTACTACACCTCTTGGTGGCGAAGTAACAGTCAGTTTAAGACTATCCCTGCTTATGCAAATAGTTTAACCTCTACACCTTTGGTGTGTTCAGTCCTCATGGGGGTAGTATATATCCCTGCCCCTTCATTTTTAGCGTCTAGCTTAATACCCCGGTGTCTTTGGGGCCGCTGCTGGTTTCTTTGCCAGAGACTTAATATAAGCCACCAAGTCCTTCATCTGCTCAGACTTAGGATCAATGGCCTTGCCTTTGTTACCCATCTCAATACAAACATTCACAGCCTCTTCAAGACTCTTCACGGTTTTCCCCATGATCTTGAACTCTTTCTTATCAGCAGCCTTCTCTAAACCCCTCCCTCCTGGATGACAATCATTACATGACTTGCTTCCACCTGCAAATTTCGGGTCATTGAAAAGAGCCTTTCCGCGTTCTTCAGGCAAATGCTTCCCAGCAAGAGCAAGAGAAAAAGCCAATCCAAGGGTGATCATAGCTATCAGGATTATACGGGCTGACTTCATTCCTTACTCACCTCCTTTCTATGCCCTATACTCCAAGATAGGGCTTCTTTTATGACAAAAAAACAGGCTTGCAAAAATGTCAAATAATAATTCATGACGCTTTTGTTATGGCTCTGCCCATAATTCTTTCAAGTTCTACCATCTGCTCATGATATTCTTTAAGTGTATTAAAATAATGCCTTTTTGTCTCTAAAAGTTTCTGGCGTGCCTCAAGTAGATATAGCATATTTAGCTGCATTGCATTAAAATATTTTTCTGCATACTCCACTGCTTTAATGCGAGCAGGAAGTATCTCTGTCTTTATGAGATTTATTTGCTGACTTAGCAGCGAGAGCCTTTCAAGGGCAACTGAAACCTCCTCCCTCACCTCATCAATTTTTGCCTTTAATTCTTTTTCTGTCTGCCTAAGTCTGTATTGAGCCTTTGCTATCTGCGCCTGATTCTGATCAAAAATGGGCAGTTGGATGCCTATCTCAGTCCCTATGGGGTGATGGGCCTCAATCTCCCTTTCATAAACTATACCTGCCTCAACATTACTAAAGATAAGGCTGCGCTCTAATGCCAAAACACGCCTTGCATCTTCCACATGCATCCTTAATATCTGAACATCAGGTCTGTTTGAAAGGGCATAATTAACAGCCTCCTCATAATCAGGAGGTTGAATGATCTCTTCAGATAAAGTGCCGATAATTTCGTAATTAGTCTGATCAGCAGATAATCCTAATATACGATTAAGCCTAAAGCGCAAGAGCCGCAAATCACTCTCTATCTTTGCAAACTCAAGTTCAGTCTCAATAACTAATGCATCTGCCATATAAATATCCAGATCACTTGCATATCCAAATCCCTTTCGGTATATGAGGTGGTCTCTCCACTGCTCTATCTGGTCTTTTATTTTCTCCATTTCGTCCCGAACTAAAGATAAGGCTATGTAGCTGATATAGGCTTGTTTTGCTTCTGAAATAGTGTTAAGTATCTCACCTGAGACCTGAAGTATTGTTGTCTCAAGTCTCGCTGAAGCAACCTTCTTACGAAGGGGGATCTGCCAGAGGTCTGCTATATTTAATACACCTGCTACTTCTATGCCAGTGCCTCCTGCTTTAAAGGGGAAACGAAAGAGGGCAGAAAGATTGGGATTTGTAAATAATCCAGCCTGCACTAAATCTGCCTTTAAAATGCCGATTTCTTCAAATGATGCCTGTAATTTCCTATTATTAAGGAGGGCGATCCG
>CAMTWD010000072.1:0-18158 GCA_947085365.1 uncultured Nitrospirota bacterium
AACATCAATACCCTGTTTGAGGGCAGTAATTATTGGACTACACCCTGTTGCCTGGGCACCAAAGACCTTTGCCTTTAAATCCTTTATTACCCCTATCTCCTTAAACTCCTTAAAACCCTTCCATACTTTTGTAAGTAAAGAACCGCTGGCACAGGGAATAACCACATTATCCGGTACCTTCCATCCAAGCTGTTCCACTATCTCAAATCCGTGGGTCTTTGACCCCTCTGCATAGAAGGGCCTTATGTTTATATTCACAAAGGCCCATCTGTACTTGTTAGCTATCTCACTGCATAACCTGTTTACATCGTCATAGTTTCCATCTACTGCAACAACATTGGGCTCATACACAAGGGAGGCTATTATCTTGCTTGGCTCAAGACTGGCAGGTATAAAGACGAACCTCCTGAAGCCAGCCATTGCACCTTGAGCTGAGACAGAATGGGCAAGATTACCTGTAGAGGCACAGGCCACTGTATCAAAGCCGAATTCTTTTGCCTTTGTGAGGGCAACAGAGACGACCCTGTCTTTAAAAGAAAGGGTTGGATGGGCAACTGTGTCATCCTTTATATAAAGGTTCTTCACCCCCAGTGCCTCAGCAAGCCTGTCAGCCTTTATAAGGGGAGTAAATCCAGCATTAATACCTGCCACCGGCTCCCCATCCACTGGAAGGAGCTCTTTGTATCTCCAGAGGCTCTTCTGTCTCTGCTGTATCTTCTTTTTGTTAAGGACCTTTGCTATCTTTTTATAATCATAAACAACCTCAAGAGGCCCAAAACAGAACTCACATACATAGATAGGCTCCACAGGATATTCTCTCCCACATTCCCTGCACTTTAAGCCCAGAACATAACCCATCTCTAACCTCCAGTTATTTCTATTTTAATAAATTACCCGCCAGACAGGCTACACCCTAGCAGTAAGGATCTCCATCTCCCTTACCTCCCTCTGATCTAAGATTCTGTATGCCTTTATCACAGGTTCAGAAGTGGCAAGACTCACGATTAGATATGCCACATCATAGAAGGCAAGGTTTATATCCTTTTGGGATGGATAGGCCTCGCTAAAGGTATGGGAATGGTATATGCCGATCATCTCAAGCCCCTTTTCCCTTATATCCTTCATTACCCTGAACTGTTCTCTTGAATCCATAAGATAGCTTACTGTGGAATGTTCGATATTGGTCATCCTGTATATACCCTTTACCACATCGGCGTTTCCAGCAAGTATTCCGCAGGCCTCCTCAGGATATACCTCTCTTGAATGCCTTATCATCTCCCTGATAATATCTTCAGGAATAAGGATCTTATCTGATGGCACAATACCCTTCAGAATAATCTATAAGCTCTTTTATAGTGGGATTATCACCACAAACAGGACAATGAGGATTCCTCTTTACCTTTATCTTCCTGAAGCTCGTATTAAGGGCATTATAAATGAGGAGTTCATTTTTGAGAACCTCTCCTTTTCCAAGGATTAGCTTTAATACCTCTGTTGCCTGAAGGGCACCCACAACCCCTGGAAGGACTCCCAGCACCCCTGCCTCCTGACAGGAGGGAACAAGTCCTGGTGGAGGTGGCTCTTCAAAGAGACACCTGTAGCAATGTCCTTCTCCTGGAAGGATTGTTGTCACCTGTCCTTCAAATCTGAGGATTGCACCACTTACAAGGGGTTTACCCAGCATAACACAGGCATCATTCACAAGATACCTTGTGGGGAAGTTATCGCTTCCATCAACGACTATATCGTAATCCTTTATAAGGTCTATAATATTCTCCTTTGTGATCCTGTCCTTGATTGCTACAATCCTTACATCAGGATTAAGGGCCTCAAAGGTCCTCTTGGCAGATTCCACCTTTGGTATCCCAAGGGTATGAATACTGTGGGCAATCTGCCTCTGGAGATTACTCAACTCTACGGTATCATTGTCAATTATTCCTATTGTTCCAACACCAGCAGCTGTGAGATAATATCCTACAGGACAACCCAGTCCACCAGCACCAACAATAAATACCTTTGCACTCAGAAGCTTCTTCTGACCTTTTCCTCCCACCTCAGAAAGGATTATATGTCTTGAATACCTCTGTATCTGCTCTTCAGTAAACTCCATCATTCCCTCTCCTTTCTTACTTGAATGATCCAGTCAGTCTCATTAATCTTTTCAACCTTTAGAACCTTATGTCCATGATCCTCCATAGACTTTGGGATACTCCTTGATGCCTCCTCATAATCAAGGAGTATCTCCAAGACCTGACCAACCTCCATCTCCTCAATAGCCAGTTTTGCCTTCACGAATGTATAGGGACATACAAGGCCTTTGATATTTATCCTTTTGTCTGGTTCCACCTCTTACCTCCTGAAAAATTATTTTAAATTATTTTAAAATATCCTCTTCTTTACCTTCAACCCTCAGGAGAAAACTCCTGTCGGCAACAACGGATAGACCATCTATAATTGAGAGGGCCTTCTTAACATCCCTTTCCCTTGCCATATGGGTAAGTATAACAAGAGGCACGGCCTCACCTATTCTCCTACCTTTTTGTATCACAGCGGCAATACTTATATTATGTTCTCCAAGGACTCCAGAGATCTTCGAAAGCACACCAGGCCTGTCAAGGGCAGTAAATCTGAAGTAATACATACTCATTATATCCCCTATATCCTTAAGCCTTATATCACTGTATCCTTCGGAGAGGTCTGTTATCTCAGGAGACTTAGATCTTCGGGCTATATCAATTATATCGCTTACCACAGCACTTCCCGTGGGCATATCACCAGCACCCCTGCCGTAATAAAGTGTTGGGCCAACAGCATCTCCCTCCACATATACAGCATTGAATACCCCTTCCACCTTTGAGATAAGGTAATGCTCGGGAACCATAGTGGGATGGACCCTCAGTTCCAGCTCTCCATCTACAAGTTTTGCTATAGCAAGGAGTTTTATCTTATAGCCGAGCTCTCCGGCAAAGAATATGTCCAGGGGTGTAATTCCTGTTATACCCTCTCTGTATATCCTTGAGTAAGAAAGGGGAATGCCAAAGGCAAGGGATGAGAGGATGGTGAGTTTATGAGTGGCATCGATACCCTCGACATCAAGTGTGGGATCTGCCTCAGCAAATCCCAGACGCTGTGCCTCTTTCAGGGCATCCTGAAAGGATATAGACTCTGAGGTCATCTTTGTAAGAATATAATTGGATGTTCCATTTATAATTCCATAAATGGAGAGTATTCTGTTTGCTACAAGGCCCTCCTTCAGAATCTTTATTATCGGTATTCCTCCAGCAACAGAGGCCTCGAAACCAACCATCACGCCCTGCCTTTTTGCCTCCTTGAATATCTCCTCACCATCCTCTGCAAGGAGGGCCTTATTTGCAGTCACCACATGTTTTTTATTCCTTATGGCCCTAAGTATAAAATCCTTTGCAGGTCTCATCCCTCCTATAAGCTCCACCACAATATCTATCTCAGGATTATCAAGCACCTCATAGGCATTCTCTGTCAGGATGCCCTCTGGCAGTTTCACACCCCTATCCCTTTTTGTATCAAGGTCAGCAATCTTTATGATCTCGATATCAAGACCTGTCCTCCTTTTTATAAGCCCTCTGTTCTGAAGGATTGTCTTTACAGTGCCTGTCCCAACTGTTCCAAGACCTATTATCCCTACCCTTACCATCGTTACCTCGCCCAAAATCAGCTTCCCAAAGAAAGGGCCTTCTTGATGCCCCTCACAGCCTGTCTTATCCTCTGTTCATTCTCCACTAAGGCAAACCTTACGAAATTATCTCCACCTTCTCCAAAACCTATTCCTGGTGACACAGCCACCTTTGCCTCCTTCAGAAGGAACTTGGCGAACTCCAAGGATCCCATCTTTTTAAAATCATCAGGAATCTCTGCCCATACAAACATTGTTGCCTTTGGAGGTTCCACATACCACCCAATCTTCTGGAGTCCCTGAACGAGGACATTCCTCCTCTGCTCATAGGTCTTTCTATATTGCTCCACGCAATCCTGTGGACCCCTTAAGGCCACGATAGAGGCAATCTGTATTGGCTGAAACATTCCATAATCAAGATAACTCTTAATCCTTGTAAGGATTCCCACAATCTCCTTATTACCCACACAGAAACCCACCCTCCAGCCAGCCATGGAATAACTTTTTGTCATAGAGAAGAACTCTACTCCCACCTCCTTTGCACCTGGTACCTGCAAGAAGCTTGGCGCCTTATAACCATCAAAGACCAGGTCTGCATAGGCAAAGTCATGAATCACGATAATATTATTTTCTTTTGCAAAATCAACGACCTTTTTAAAAAAGGAGAGTCCCTCCAGAACCTGTGTTGTGGGATTGTGCGGAAAGTTTATAATCAAGAGTTTTGGCCTTGGCCAGGATGTCTTGTAGGCCTTTTCGATCTCAGAAAAGAAGTCCTCTCCATAACCAATGGGCACGCTCCTCACCTCTCCTCCTGCAATTATCACACTGTAAGGATGGATAGGATATGCTGGAGTTGGGGTAAGTGCCACATCACCAGGCTCTATAAGGGCAAGGGCAAGATGGGAAAGTCCTTCCTTTGAGCCAATGGTCACCACAGCCTCTGTCTCAGGATCAAGGTCCACATTATACCTCCTTTTATACCATTCACATATGGCCACCCTGAGCTGGGTTATACCCCTTGAGGCAGAATATCTGTGGTTCTTGGGATTCTTTGCTGCCTCACAGAGCTTTTCAATAACATGCTGAGGTGCTGGCATGTCAGGATTACCCATACCGAGGTCAACAACATCCTCACCCTGCTTTCTTGCCTGGGCCTTAAGGTTATTCACCACAGCAAAGACATAGGGTGGAAGTCTGTCAATCCTGCTTGAAATCTTATGTACTTCCTTTTTCATAGATAACCCCTCTCTATTACATCACAGCATTATAAATCTCCTCAGCATTCATAGAGCTCCTCACAAGAGGCCCTGAGGCCACATATCGAAATCCCAATTCCCTTGCAATCCTTTCAAGGGATTGAAAGACCTCAGGTCTTATATATTCTACAACAGGGAGATTCTTCTTTGAAGGTCTAAGATACTGACCTATTGTCACCATATCACAAGAGACCTCTCTCAAATCTTTAAGAAGGGACAGCACCTCATCAAAGTCCTCTCCAAGACCCAGCATAAAACCAGATTTTGTGAGGATTGAAGGATTCATCTCCTTTGCCTCCTTTAAAATCCTCAGGGATCTGTCATAAGATGCACCTGGCCTAACCTTTCTGTAAAGGGATGGAACTGTCTCGAGATTGTGGTTAAAGAGATCGGGTCTTGCCTCAATCACACTTCTTAAGGCATCCCTGTTCCCATTAAAATCAGGAACGAGGACCTCTATAGTTACATGAGGAAGTAAACCCCTTAAGGCCTGTATAGTCTTAACAAATTGAGAGGCCCCGCCATCCTCAAGGTCATCCCTTGTGACCGAGGTTATTACAACATGTTTCAATCCCATTTCCTTAGCAGCATAGGCTACTCTGATAGGTTCTTCAGGATCTACAGGCCTTGTGGTTTTTGCAGACCTCACAGAGCAGAATCCACAGTTACGGGTACATTCAGGTCCGAGGATAAGGAATGTGGCAGTGGGTCTGGAAAAGCATACTGGTCTATTGGGACATCTCGCCTCCTCACACACCGTATTGAGACCAAATCTCCTGAGTCTCTTTTTAGTCTCGTGATTAAGAAGAAGCTTATCAGTTTTTATCCATTCCGGAAGTCTCAACTCCTACCTCGCTGTTAATTTTGCTAAGGATTTATTTTAACATAAAAGAGGATAGTGGGTTTGCTTAAAAAGGATCCTCCCGTAGGATACAGAAATAAAAAGGGATCTCTGAGTTATAATATCTTATGAGGATTGAAGATTATTCCTTTGGAAGGATAGTCATTGACGGTAAAACCTATACAAGGGACTTAATAATCTACCCTGACAGGATTGACCCTTCATGGTGGAGGAAGGAGGGGCATCTCCTTCAAATGGAAGACCTCGGGGATATATTGAAAGAGAAGCCCGAGATCTTGATAATAGGCACGGGTTATAGTGGTGTTATGACCGTGCCACAAAGTCTTATAGAGAGACTCAAGAGGGAGGGCATAGAGGTAATTGCCCGGAATACCCCTCAGGCAGTAGAAATCTTTAACCAGATGGATAAATCAAGAAGGATAATAGCTGCACTGCACCTCACCTGTTGATATGGACTACAGGGATAAATCTTATAAACTTATTGAAGGTCTGAAGGTGATCCTATGAACCTTAAACCAGTCTGCATAAATGCAAAGACGATATCAGATGCATGGTTCCAGCTAATATACAACCTCTTTGACCACGCCTATGTCCAGCAGATTCAGAAGGGATCCTTTGAAAAGGAAGAGTACAGACTCCAGTATCCAGGCATAGCTGTATTTATAGAGGTCCCTCAGGAGGATATGGTTCCAGTTATTCCACCACACCTTGGCATACCAGCCCCAACCTCAATGGAATACATAGAGGACTATTTCGCTAACTATCTCATGAATCCGGATCTCTCAGAAAATGAGACATACAGATATGCCTCAAGGATTCATCATCCCATGCCAAAAGGTGGGACTCAGCTTGAAAGGGTAATAACCATGCTCAGGGATACACCCCTTACAAATCAGGCGATTATAGAAGTAGGCACACCAGAGGACCTCGATATCTGTTATGGAAAGGATGGAAAACTTGATCCTCCCTGTCTGAGACTTCTGGACTTTAAGGTTATCCCTGAGGATAACCGCATGGTCCTTACAGTTACAGCCTATTTTAGGTCCTGGGATCTCTGGGCAGGCTTTCCCACAAATCTCGGGGGTATTGAGCTTTTAAAACAGTACATCTGTCAGGAGACAGGTCTTGAAGATGGGCCTATTTATGCCTACAGTGCTGGAGCCCATATTTATGGATATCAAGAAGAGATAGCCCGCCTCAGGACCCTTAGACAGAAGAGTCAACAAAGTTCCTGAAAAGTAACACCCATGTGTAAAAAGTTATACTGCCCCCCATGAGGACTGGACACACCAAAGGTGTAGAGGTGGCGAAGTAACAGTGGGAATGCCGATACAGAGAGGGTAATGAGGACAATAAAGGAGGAGATAATCTGGCTCAATGAGTTTAACTCCTCGCCAGTGGCGAGGTAACAGTTACAACTTTTGGGCATAAAAAATGTCTTGACAAATGGGGTGCAGTACAAATAATGTGACCATTGAACAATCAGTTATCGGTGAAAAAAGTACTATTGTACACGGACATATATTGTATTCAGTTCTCTATCCCAATGTCTTCTCAGCCACCCAGATAATAGCTGCAAGTCTCGTTGGAAGGGACTCACTTATTGGTGCAGGTGTAACATTAACTGATTTCCGTCTCGATGGAAAAAATGTAACGGTTTTGAAAGATGGAAATAAAGTTGATACAGGAAACAAATTCCTCGGTTGTTGTTTAGGCAACAATGTCTATCTTGGCTCTGGATGCATAATTGCACCTGGTAGGACAATTCCAAGTAATTTACGTGTTACTATAGAAAAAGATCGGATCATTACCAAATGTAGTCGTGAAGAAAATATAAAGGGATTTCGGATAATTCAGGACTAAAACCCTTAAGGCATAAGGCTAAAAAGTCTTGATTTTCATCAAATAGTAACCACAGGGGTATAAAAAGTGTCTTGACAAATGGGGTGCAGTACAGATGATATATGGATCATAATGGAATTAAGTAGAAGATTGGGTTATAATATGAACTATAACCACCCAGAGGATATATGTAATGAAATAAGGAGGGCCTGGCCAGCAATGAATGGAATAACCTATGGAAGACTTGATTCTGGTGGTATCCAGTGGCCCTGCCCAACAACAGACCACCCTGGAACAAGATATCTCTTTAAAGAAGGATTCCCCCGTGGAAAAGGTGCCTTTACAGTGGTAAAATATAAACCAGCCTATGAGGAACCGGATGAGGAATATCCTTATATCCTTACAACGGGCAGGATCCTTTATCAATACCATGTGACAATGACAAGGCATGTAAAGGCGATAGAGGCAGTGGCTGGAGAACCCTATGTGGGGATAAATCCCCAGGATGCCGAGGAATTATTGAAGGTATCTGCAGTAAGGACAGAGGAGGAAAAAGATGTCAATCAAAGCAGATCTTAAGGCACAGGTCTTACTCGGTGAGCTTAATGACGCAGAGATTGAGATACTCTCAGAAAAGGTTACCACTGAAAACTATCCGAAGGGTAAGACAATCTTTAAAGAGGGAGATTCAACAAAAGGGATATATCTTAATTGCTGATAAGTTATTGATGCAGGTCTTACCTGCAATATCCTTAAATTTAAGGAGAGGTAACTATGCCACTTGATCCAACCAAATATCCAGACTGGCAGATTGCTGAAGAAGCAGAAAGGCATATGAAGACCATTTACCAGCTTGCTGAAGAGCTGGGTCTTGAAAAGGAAGAACTCCTGCCCTATGGTCATTACATAGGAAAGGTGGATTATGCAAGGGTTCTCTCAAGGCTTAAGGACAGACCTGATGCAAAGTATATTGATGTTACCGCTATCACCCCTACCCCACTTGGTGAAGGAAAATCCACCACAACCATAGGACTTACCCAGGGTCTTGGAAAGAGGGGGAAAAGGGTTACTGCAGCTATAAGACAGCCTTCAGGCGGTCCTACCATGAACATAAAGGGTTCTGCTGCTGGTGGCGGGCTATCCCAATGCATTCCCCTCACACCCTTCTCCTTAGGATTTACAGGTGATATAAATGCGGTAATGAATGCCCACAACCTTGCAATGGTGGCCCTTACATCAAGGCTTCAACATGAATTTAACTACACAGATGAACAGCTTGCAAAGAGGGGACTGAAGAGATTAAACATTGATCCCAGAAATGTTCAGATGGGATGGGTCATTGATTTCTGTGCCCAGGCCTTAAGAAAGATCATAATCGGCCTGGGAGGTAGCCAGGATGGTTTCATGATGGAATCCCGCTTTGATATTGCGGTCTCATCAGAGGTGATGGCTATCCTGTCTGTGGCTACAGATCTAAAGGACTTCCGGGAAAGGATAGGAAGGATAGTGGTTGCCTATGATAAAAACGGCAACCCTATAACAACAGAAGACCTCGAAGTTGCCGGTGCAATGACTGCCTGGATGGTCCAGGCCCTTAATCCAAACCTGATCCAGACCATAGAGGGTCAGCCTGTCTTTGTCCATGCAGGTCCTTTTGCAAACATTGCAATCGGTCAGTCCTCGATAATTGCCGACAAGGTTGCCCTGAAGCTCAGTGAATACCATGTGACGGAGTCAGGATTTGCAGCAGATATAGGTTTTGAAAAATTCTGGAACCTTAAATGTAGATATTCAGGCCTTAAACCCCATGCTGCAGTAATAGTTGCAACCATAAGGGCGCTGAAATGTCATGGCGGAGCCCCCATTCCTGTGCCTGGAAGACCGATGCCTGAGGAATATAAACATGAAAATATTGCATGGGTAGAGAAAGGCGTAGAAAATCTGATTCATTGCATAAATATTGTAAAAAAATCCGGTATCAACCCTGTGGTATGTATAAATGTATTCCATACAGACACAGAAAATGAGATAAAGACTGTAAAGAGGCTCTGTGAAGAGGTAGGGGCAAGGGTTGCTGTATCAAGGCACTGGCAGTATGGAGGTGAAGGTGCCCTGGAACTTGCTGACGCTGTAATTGATGCCTGCAAAGAAGATACTCACTTCAGATTTCTCTACGATCTTGATATGCCCCAGAGAAAGAGGATAGAGCTTATAGCAAAGGAGGTATATGGGGCTGATGGAGTCGAATTTTCGCCCCAGGCCAATCAAAAACTCAAGAAGATCGAAGAAGATCCTGAGCTTAATAAACTCGGGACCTGTATGGTGAAAACCCATCTGAGCCTTTCTGATAATCCAAATCTCAAGGGTGTTCCAAAAGGCTGGAGGCTCTTTGTAAGGGATGTCCTTGTATTTAAGGGAGCTGGATTTGTTGTTCCTGTTGCAGGTGACATAAAACTCATGCCAGGCACATCCTCAGACCCTGCCTTCAGAAGAATAGATGTAGATGTAAATACAGGAAGGGTTAAGGGATTATTCTAAAGGACCTTTCAGGGCAGGGCCTCTGCCCTGCCCTTTTATTTTGCCTTCAGTTGACAGCAGTGCATCTAAAAGATTATCATTAATTCTCATGAAAAGAATCCTGATCTTTATCATCTCTTCCTTGGTGTTTTTTGCCTGTGCACCTTCCATAAAGAAGGAAGAGGAGAGGCCTCTTATCCCCTCAAGGGAGGAACAGGAAAGGAAGTCCCTTGAGGCCTTTAACAAGATACTTGAGATTACTGAAGAAGGTCCCAGGCATGAGATATTACCAAGGCTTGAAAGGGCATACCTTGAGTTAATAAATAACTATCCAGAGGCCCCTCTTGCTCAGGAAGGCATCCTTAGACTCTTAATAATATACACAAGGGATTATAATCCTCCAAAGACCGAGGAGGCGGAAAGGCTCTACAGAATCTTTCTTGAGAGATACCCCGATTCACCATTTAAGGAAGAGATCGAAAGGACTATGGTAAGGTTTTATTATACCAACAGGCTCTGGGATAAACTCCTTCTAAGTCAGACTCCCTATATCAAGGAATATATAAAGACTGGAGAGTTGAAGACACCCGTTCATCTCTTTTATTATTCAGAAGCAAAATTAGGACTCGGAGAGATCAAGGAGGCAGAAAAGGGTTATAGGACGATAATCACCCTCTTTCCCAACTCGCCAGAAGCGACTGTATCAAAGAAGAGGCTTGAAGAGATATCAAAGGGAGGTAAATAAATGGCAGGCCACTCTAAGTGGGCACAGATAAAACACAAAAAGGCAGTGGTAGATGCAAGAAAGGGTAAGTTATTCTCTAAGCTTTCGAGGGAGATATCCGTTGCTGCAAAACTTGGTGGTGGAGACCCAGAAAAGAATCCAAGGCTCAGGACAGCCATAGAAAAGGCGAAAGAGGCAAATATGCCCTCTGAAAATATCAAGAGGGCTATCATGAAAGGGACAGGAGAACTTCCAGGAACTACCTATGAAGAGGCAATATATGAAGGATACGGTCCTGGCGGTGTCGCCCTTATGATAGAGGTTCTTACAGATAACAAAAACAGGACTGTCTCAGAGATAAGGCATATCATGTCAAAGCATGGTGGAAGTATGGGAGAGGCTGGGTGTGTCTCCTGGATGTTTGAGAAGAAGGGATATATCCTTGTGGAGAAATCAAAGGTAAGTGAAGAGGAACTCATGACTGTTGCCCTTGAGGCAGGTGCCGAAGATCTAAAGAATGACCCACAGGAAGAAAACTACGAGATTATAACTGCTCCTGAAGACCTGAATAAGGTGAAATCAGCAATAGAATCTGCAGGGATTACTGTAGCCCTTTCAGAGATTACCATGCTCCCCAAAAATTACATATCCCTAAACGAAAAGGATGCAGATCAGATGCTGAGGCTCCTGGAGGCCCTTGAGGATCATGATGATGTCCAGAATGTGTATGCCAATTTTGATCTCCCTGAGGAAATATTAATGAACAGACAGGGTTAAGATGTCAACAAGGGAATCCATCAGGGCAACCTTCAAGAGAAAATTCATTGCAGGACTCTTTGTTACTATCCCCATTCTTATCACCATCTTTGTAATAGAAAGATTCTTTACATTTATTGACCGCCTTCTTGAACCCCTTATCTTAAAGATCTTTGGTCATCACATACCAGGCCTGGGTTTTATCACGGCAGTATTTATCGTCTTTGTCGTGGGAATTATCTCCACCAATATCTTTGGTAAGAGGATCCTCCAGCTTATTGATAAGATATTAATGAAGGTGCCTCTCTTCCGAAGTCTCTATATAGCAATAAAACAGATAATGGAAGCCTTCAACCCTGAATCAAGGAGTGCCTTCAAAAGGTTTGTAATTGTTCCATATCCGAAAGAGGGAGTATATGCCTTTGGATTCCTGATAAAGGAGTGCAGACTTGAAGGCAATTGTGAATTGAAGGCAGTCTACATTCCAACTAATCACCTCTATCTTGGCGACATAATGCTCTTCAAGGATGAGGATATATTCTATACAGATATCTCCATTGAAGAAGGAATAAGGATTATCCTTTCCGGTGGTATAGCCACTCCTTCTGAGATAAGGAGATCAAAGGAGTGAGATGAAGCTCACAGCAGTAATCCTCGCAGCAGGTCTTGGGACAAGGATGAAGTCAGGGATCCCCAAGGTGATGCACCCTCTCTGTGGAAGACCGATGATCCAATATGTCATGGAGGCAGTAAGCCCTTTAAGACCAGAGGGTATAATTGTTGTTATAAATAAGGATCAAAAGGTATTGATGGACTTCTTAAAGGAAAGAATCAACAGCAAGATCACTATTGCCTTCCAGAACAAACCCATTGGAACTGGTGATGCTCTTAAGTCAGCCTTACCATCCATAAAAGGAGATTCCACCATCCTTGTCCTGAATGGTGATACTCCACTTATAAGATACGAAACCCTGAAGAGATTTCTCCATTATCACAGAAAGGAGAAAAACGAGATATCTATTCTCTCCTTTTATGCAACTGATCCATCCCCTTATGGAAGGATTATAAAGGATTCCAGCAACAATGTCATCGCTATCAGGGAAAGGGTTGATGCCTCAAGGAAGGAGCTCGAGATTAAAGAGGTAAATAGTGGCATCTATCTTATAGAACCTGTCGTGAGGAGGCTATTCCGACATCTTAAAAAGAATCCAGTAAAAGGTGAATACTTCCTTACAGATATTGTAGAGATTGCGAACAAGAAAGGTATGAAGATCAAGGCCTATCCCATTGCTCCAGAAGAGGAGCTTCTTGGAATAAATACAAGGATCGAACTTGCCAGGGCCTCATCGATAATGAGAAGAAGGATTAATGAAAGGTTCATGTTAGAAGGAGTAACCATAATAAATCCAGAAACCACCTACATCTCACCAGATGTAACAATAGGTAGTGATACAATCATCTATCCTGGTGCAAGCATAGAAGGCAGAAGCTCCATAGGAAAGAATTGCATAATCTATTCAAATGCAAGGATAGTGGATTCTGTAATCGGGGAGAATGTGGTGATTAAGGATTCATCCGTTATAGAGGAGTCTGTTATAAAGGATAACTCGGCTGTTGGTCCCTTTGCCCATTTAAGGTCAGGGAGTGTGATAGGAGAAAATGTAAAGATAGGAAATTTTGTGGAGGTGAAGAAATCTATTATAGGGGAAGGGACAAAGGCAATGCACCTCAGTTATCTTGGGGATGCAGAGATAGGAAGGAATGTAAATATAGGTGCTGGCACCATTACATGTAATTACGATGGTTTTAAGAAGCATAAGACTGTGATAGAGGACAATGTCTTTATTGGGAGTGATACACAGCTTGTAGCCCCTGTAAGGATCTCCAGAGGGGCCTATGTGGGTGCTGGTTCTACCATAACAAAGGATGTCCCTCCTGAGAGCCTTGCCGTAACAAGGACCCCTCAGAGGCATATTCCTGACTGGGCAAAGAAGAGAAGGCAGGAAAAAGGTAAAGACTGATGTGCGGGATTATCGGATATACAGGCAGTGGATCTGCTGTAGATATCGTCCTTGAGGGCCTAAAAAGGCTTGAATACAGGGGATATGATTCTGCAGGTATTGCCTATTTTAATAAAAATCGGATTGAGATAAGAAGATGCAAGGGAAAGATAAAAGACCTTGAAGGGCTTTTCCGCGATAAACCCAAAAGCCATACTGCCATAGGTCATACAAGATGGGCAACCCATGGAAGACCCTCTGAAAGAAACGCCCATCCTCACAGGGCAGGAAAGGTTGTTCTTGTGCATAATGGGATTATAGAGAATTATCTTGAATTGAAAAGGGAGCTTATAAAGAAGGGAGCTCATTTCACCTCTGAGACAGATACGGAGGTCCTATGCCATCTAATTAATAGCCACCTGAAAGGAAGAAGCCTTGAAGAGGCAATTATCTCAGCCTTAAGGGAGGTAAGGGGTGCCTATGCCATAGCTGTTCTTAACGAGGATGAGCCAGGAAAGATTGTCGGGGTAAGAAAGGACTGTCCCCTCATAGTAGGCCTCTCAAGGGATGGATATCTTCTTGCCTCTGATATACCTGCCTTTTTGCAATATTCAAGGGATGTGATATTTCTTGACGACAATGAGATGGTGACCCTCACACCTGATGGTATAAAGATCTGGGATATGGATGGAAGACCAATTAAGAAATCCTCCGTTCACATTGACTGGAGTCCTGCGATGGCTGAAAAGGGTGGATACAGGCACTTCATGCTAAAGGAGATATTTGAACAACCCAGGGCAATTGCTGATACCCTCCGTGGAAGGATATATCCTGAAAAGGGAAAGATAAATATTGAAGAATTCAACATTAGTAGAAAGATCCTCGAAGAAACGGAAAGGATTATGATTGTAGCCTGTGGTACATCCTACCATGCAGGACTGGCAGGAAGGTATATGATAGAGGAGATAGCTGCTATTCCCGTAGAGGTGGAGATAGGTTCTGAATTCAGATACAGAAAGGCAATCCTTCAAAAAAATACCCTCCTAATTGCCATTACCCAGTCAGGAGAGACGGCAGATACCATTGCTGCCATAAGAGAGGCTAAGGCAAAGGGTCTCAGAGTTCTTACTATATGCAATGTCCTGGGAAGCACTGCCGCAAGGGAGAGCGATGGAGTATTCTATACCCATGCAGGACCAGAGATAGGGGTTGCCTCGACAAAGGCCTTCACCACTCAGCTCGTCTCATTATACATATTTTCACTCCTGATGGCAGGATTAAAAGGTCTTCTCTCACCTTCCAAGATAAGGGACTTACTTAAAGAATTAATGACGATTCCTGAAAAGATTGAGCTTATCCTTAAAAGAGGAGCGTCTGTTGAGGCAATTGCAAAGGAACATGCCAACAGAAGGGGATTCCTCTTTCTTGGAAGGGGAATCAACTATCCCATAGCCCTTGAGGGTGCCCTTAAGCTCAAGGAGATATCCTACATCCACGCAGAGGGATACCCTGCAGGAGAGATGAAGCATGGCCCCATTGCCCTTATTGATGAGGGGCTTCCAGTAGTGGTTATTGCTCCAAGGGATGAACTCTATGAAAAGATCCTTTCTAACATGCAGGAGGTAAAATCAAGGGGAGGTATTATCATCTCGGTTCTTAATGAGAATGACAGAGATGCCAGGAGCCTTTCAGACCATGTAATAGAGATACCTGTCACGAATAAATATCTTTCAACAGTGCTCAGTGTAATCCCCCTCCAGCTTCTTGCCTATTATATTGGTGTTCTTAAGGGTTATGATGTGGATCAGCCAAGGAATCTGGCAAAGAGCGTAACAGTGGAATGATCAAGAGAGGCTCACCTTTCTAACAGGAAGACCCTTCTCAAGCCTTTCTTTTATGTTGTTCAGGATCTCCTGGAGATGTCTGAAGTTTAAAAGGTCTATGGTAACCCTGAACAGAAAGCTCAGAACCTTACCAGGCCTTATATAACCTGCCTCGATGGAAAGGACTGTCTTATCCTCAAAGGCTTGGAATATTATATTCTCTCTTATGGGTAAGAGGCGGTGCATCTGAAGAATGATCTTTCTGTTCTCTATCAATTCGAGCACCCTGCCCTTCCCGCTCAGATTTATGCCCTTGATCCTGAAGGTCCATTCAAAGGAGTCACCCTTTCTTAAGCCCCTTGAATCTCCTGTCTTGATCTCTACAAGGCCTGTCACGAAGTGAGGCCAGTTCTGTGGGTCAGAGATGAATGCAAAGACCTCTTCTACAGGTCTATTTATTACAACAGAGCCTGATGTCAGGACCCTGAAGTCCTCAGGTCTGTCAGGAGAGACCTCAAGCCTCCTCAAGAGTGCCTCCACCTGTGGAGGTATCCTTCCAAGACTGCCGAGCTTATTTACTATAAAGGAGCTGTTCATTATAAGCTTCATAGATGAAAGGAGATACCTTCTCTTAAACTCATCCTTCATATTCACGAGATCAGAGAGCTTCCCCATATAAAAGCTCTGATAGCACTCTATGATTGCCCTGTCAAGCTCCTCTATCGACATCCTCACGGGTTTTATAACAGGATCAATAAGGTTATACCTTCTGTAATCGTGAGTCACTATGTAGGGCCTTAACTCCTCGTACATATCAGCATAAGGCCAGGGTGCAAGGGCAAGGTAATGGGCAAAGTCAGGGTTGTAAAGTTTTGAAAGCCTGAGTGTTCTCTGTATCGATTCCTTTGTCTCATGAGGAAAGCCAAGGATAAAACTCGTCTCACTTATCATCCCGTGCTCGTGAATCAGTCTCAGTGCCTCCATGCCCATTTCAACCTTTATATCCTTCTTGATGAGATCAAGGGTATCCTGATCAGTGGATTCTACGCCTATATACACATGAACTATCCCTGCCCTTCTGTATTTGTGGAGGATATCCCTGTCCCTTAATATATCCTCTGCCCTTGTCTCCATAAGGATGTATATCCCGAGGTCCCTCTCGATAAGGAGGTCAAGCAATCTCTCCCATCTTTCTCTGTCATTGGTGGGATATTCATCAGTGATGAGGAAGACATTCACACCATAATTCCTGTTTAAGAATTCGATCTCCTTTAATACATTCTCAGGTCTCCTTGCCCTCCATGTCTGCTTCCAGAATTTCTGCTGGGAACAGAAGGTGCAACTGTGATTGCACCCCCTTGAGGTACTTATAGCACCGAGTCTGCTGTTGGGAATGACAAAATATCTGTAGTCCTTCCATTCTATGAGATCCCATGCAGGGCTGAGGGTATCAAGGTCTTTTATAAAATCCCTCTGGGGCGTCACAACAATCTCATCGCCTTTCCTGAAGGCAATGCCCCTGACACTCTCAGGACTTTCACCATTAAGGAGTGCCGTCAGCAGTTCCTGAAGTGTCCTCTCCCCTTCTCCACGGACAACAAAGTCAACAAATCTATTCTCAAGGACCTCCTGATAAAGAAATGTGGGATGAACTCCACCAATAATGGTCTTTATTTCTGGATTTATCTCCTTTGCAATCCGGAGTATCTCGAGGCTGTCCATTACAGTGGATGTTATGGCTGTGGTAGCAACAGAAAAGGGCATCGTCTCCTCTATCATCTTTCCTATCTCTACAAAGCCATGTTGTTTTGTCATGGCATCGTAGATGATGGGATCGAAGCCTGATTTCCTGATCTCACCGGCAAGATAGGCAAAGGTAAGGGGTGCCCATCGACCTGCCACTTCTACAACACCGCAGTGGTAGGGAGGGGTAATGAATAGAACCTTCCTATTCATGCTATTATTATAAGCAATGCAACATTAAAATTCAACAAGATCTTTCAACCGCCCTATCCTGTATTTCAGAAGTATCTCTATAAATCCCTCATCCTGAAAGGGGTCTCTCTTTATAAAGTAGAGGTGGGCTGGACATTTGCAGTCAGAAGAACCGAAGTCCTTTATATATTCATCAGAAATGGAACTAATAGAATCTGACAGTCTGCATTCCAGATCCTCTGATGACCTTATGGGCACAGCCTTTATACCTTCAAGATAAGGGATGAGATAATCAATATGCCATCTCTGTCTTTTCTGTTTTTTCAGATGTCTCTTTATCCTTGCCTTAAGGTTGTTCATGGCAGAACCTATATAGATATAATGCCCCCTCCTGAATCTAAGCCTCCCGAGACCACCCACATTTATATACCTCTCATCCTTGAGAAAACCAGTAATGAGATAACTTCCCCTGTCCTTTCCTTCCCTTTCATATACATGCCATGGTATAGATAACTCTTTACAGAAGTGGAAATTCAGATCCTCATCCCATTTAATAGATACGGCCTTTATCCTCAGACGACCCCTGAGCTTGTAAAGGGTTTCAGAAAAATCTGGGTCAGTATGAAAATCAGGTAAAAAGAAGGAGACTTGGGGAGAGTGGACAATAAAAAGGATACCACCCTCCTGCTGTGCCAGAACCTCAAGGTGTCGCCTTCCCCTTAATGTCACTGCATCAGGGAACATGGCAATAGAGTCACCATAAAGGGTGCAGGACTTCACCTCAAGAGGCA